>JAMCWE010000039.1 GCA_023475265.1 Bacteroidota bacterium | reverse complement strand
GTTGTGATTTGCTTTCAGATTTTTCTTTGACAATATTAAATACAACCGGAACACAGTTAGGAACAACCGTTCCAACGTTGTGATTTGCTTTCAGATTTTTCTTTGACAATATTAAATACAACGTGTGGGTGTGGGTAGATATGCTTGTGGGTGTTGTGATTTGCTTTCAGATTTTTCTTTGACAATATTAAATACAACTTTGCTGAATGTATGAGCCGTAAGTACATGTTGTGATTTGCTTTCAGATTTTTCTTTGACAATATTAAATACAACGTGTGAATGATTATACTGATGTAATTGTTTGTTGTGATTTGCTTTCAGATTTTTCTTTGACAATATTAAATACAACTTTTGCTGATGATTAAGGTTATAGCTACTGTTGTGATTTGCTTTCAGATTTTTCTTTGACAATATTAAATACAACATACCCCCGAATATGTCATTGAAAATAAAGAACTTAGGTTCATTATTAGGATTAAAAAAATATTGTTGAAGAATTTAATTCCCTTATCAGCCCATAAATTTGTTTATGGGCTGATTTGGTTTAAGGGATGATATATGGGAAAGCATTAAAACAACTCAAGCTGGTGCGGTTCAATAAAACCGCTGTCCTCCTTTTTCTTGCCGTAAAATATTTCCATCATTCCAAACTGCTTATCGGTTACACTCAATATCCCTACGTGTCCTTTTTCAGGCAGAATGCTTTTTATTCTTTTTACATGCACATTTTTATTTTCCCGGCTTGAACAATGTCTTACATAAATAGAAAACTGAAACATAGAAAAACCGTCGCGCATTAATTCTTTTCTAAAATTTGTGTAGGCTTTCTTTTCTTGCTTCGTTTCCGTCGGCAAATCAAAAAATACTAATATCCACATAATGCGGTATTCATTAAATCTCATATGCGTTGTGAACTGCGCTATAAAAAACTTTTCACATTGTAAGGTCAAGAAGCAAATTGCTCATGTTACGAAAGCAGCTGATTAAGTTTGCTGCCGGTTGTCTCAATACATCCCGATTTTCATCGGGATTACTCGACCACCTTTCATTTCAAACTATGTAAAAGATTCATAGTCTATCAATGAATACTGAAACCATCCGTAATATTTTAATTCAAGCCAGGTGACTGAGTAATCGCCTTTAGGCGATGTATCGAAGTCACCGGGAAATACAGTACATCTCCGGATAAATTATTTTTCTCGCCTCGCCTGCAAAACATTTTGCCAATGATGCAGTTGTGCGTTGCATGCCAACCATCAACGGACTTCTTTCTCCGTCTATTATTATTTCAATTACCGGTATTTCAAGAAGCTGTTTTTTAATTGAAGTACTTAGCTCCTCAAAATCTTCACCATTATCAACAATATCATAAACGATTCTATCAACATAAGGGCGGAATGGCTCCATTATATCATCTGCAAGGCAGTATGCGTTGTATTTATTATGATGATGAATACCGAGAGTAGGCAGCAGACCGGAAGCAACAAGTGAGCGGGCGACTATTGCCCTTAAAATTGCATAACCGTAATTCAAAAGGTTATTCGGAGGGATGCCGTATCTGTCGCGCGTAAACTCCAATTCTTTCGTAAAAAGATTTTGCCAGTAATAAGCCGCCGCTCTACCTTCGTAATTATCCGGGTCGCCTGAGCGCACATCCTTAGCCCACTTTAACATGTTGTTTACGGGTATCTTATTTTTATTAAGCAGCCACGCCTGGTTTTTAATCTTTGTGGAAATTGTCTGCTGCCATAATTGCTTCCTCAATGGAATGGAACTCTCTATCTGTTCCTGGAATCTTTCGCTTTGAATTTGATTTACTGATAATGGCAAAAATAATCCTACCGGTAAATGGGAATTATCGCATGAAACAACCGCCGTGTTGTTTTCAAGCAGCGAAGCGAGCAGCCCTTGTGTAATTGTTATCTGCTGGCTGTCGAGAATGATTATCCCAACATCTTCAATGGGAACCATGTTTTGGTTTGTCCGGTTTTTGTATTTATCATTTTTGTCTATTTCTTCAGATTCAACAGCATCTCCATTTATTTTTTCTTTTTCATTCCCGTTTTCAATTAGCTTTATAACTAATTGATCATCCTTTTTGCTAAGGTATGCTGGGTTGCCGAAATATAATGTTCGTTTAATCATTATGTTTTTATTTTTTAAATACGTTTACCCGGTTATTTAACCAATATTATTATAAATGTTATATAAGCCCATAAATTACGTGTCCGTCATTGGTGGAATTTATGGGCTTATAATAATGGGCAAATAAAATTCACACAAAAACATTTTTACACCACCGGTTTTATGTTGCCTAACCAATCAATTTTTAATTTGATGCAAGTATCCTGTATTTTTCTTGGACCTTTATTGTTACTCAATAGAGATTTAACGAATGCTTCGTTGACCTCTGTTTTAGCGCTTGTGCCATATGTACCAAACTCTTCAAAGTATAATTCTTTCTTTGGGATTTTTTTATCACCATATTTCTTTTTGAGTATAACTTTTTGTTCTTCTGTTAAAACTTTCGCTACACTTATAGTATTGGCATAGCTATGCGGTATGAAGTAACAATCTTTGCCAGTGAACTTTACAACCTTATAGATGTTTTTGCTAAAGCTGATTTTATTTCCTTTCATGGATTTCCATTCCTCAAACTCTTCATTTGTAGAAATATTTAATACTGGATCGTCAGCGTCTAATGGTAAATAGACAAGCTCATTTTGCTGAAGCGTAAAAAGTACTTTCTCGGCATTGTTTTTATCTAGATAATAATTATAAATCACTTGTTTGAAATTGGCATTCTTATTTTTCCATTCATCCTTTGCTATTTGAGCGGCATCAAATAGAGAGATTATATCAAAAACCCTTTCTATTCCTTTCTTCCCATCTTTTTGCATTACAAGGAAGAAATAATTGCCGCCTGTTTTTACACTTAGCTTGTCATTATCGTCATAAAGCCTTTGTAATGAACTTTCTTTTACATCTTTAGTGTTATAATAAATTTTGACTTTATAAACCGGGGGTTTCTTGGTTGCTATGCGCTCATCATTAAACGATTTTAACCCTTCACCAGAAAAAGCTTCTTTCATTGAATCATATTTTTTTCTATGAGCTTCAATTTTTTTCTTAAGAACATATTTATCTACAATTTTTTCAATATCTTTACCGCTCAAATTTGAAATGCTTACGGTTTTAGTATCCTTTCCATTATGCTTACCATATAGTGTTGCTTCATGTAGTTGACCTCTTATTTTTAATTCTTTCTTTTTCGTCTTTTCACTATACTGAATTGATAAGCTATCTTTCGACTTGTGTGAAACGATCATTGTTTCCAAAAACTCCTTAGCTTGTTTTACCAAATCATCAAAAGGAGTATCGAATTTTCTAAAACTTTCAATACTTTCTTGAATTTCAATCCTTCTTTTCTCTTCTAAATTAAAAAATGCTTCAAGAACACTTTCGCCTTCATTGATTTCCAATTTTATTTCTTCTTTATGATTGGTTAGCCAATCTTGTAATTCCTTATTCAAATTATTTAGCCGCTGTATTTGACTTTGCTCTGTCAACGCAACGACCAACGCATCAATTGCATGATGGCGATGGTCATACCTTTTACTCCAATTTTCTATTTCATAAGTGTGTTTTTCATTTTCTTTATCATAATATTTTTTTACCCATTGCTTGGAGGAATCCCACAGTTCCATCTGTTTAAAGCGTTCCTCAGTCAATTCCATAAATAATTTTTTTAGTCCCCAGCGACTTCTTAAAAAGCTTGTAACCTCTCCGGTAGTTGATTTTACATTATTGCTACCAACAATTTTTGCGAGTTCATTTTTAACGGCTACAGAAATATATTGCGTCTCTTTTATTTGCCGTTCGACTAAATTGCTAGGAATTTTTTCTAATAATAGGTTCCTTTTCTTTTTCCCAAAATAATTGTCATTAACATTTTTCAAATAAGCATCTATCGAACAAATCTGAAATTTTGTGGCTTGCCTAGTAATGTATTCCCATGCGGTAAGATTGCTTTTTTCCTCGTTAATATTACTTTCACATACTACTTTATTGGTATAAGAATCATCAAACAATCTGGATTTTGGAATAATATGGTCAATGTCATATTCGCGTGTAAATAGTTTTGAAAGCGGAATTGGTTTTAGTGTATATGGCGAAATACATTTTTGCTCTTCCCAAATTCTCATTTTTTCAATTTCTTCATACGTTGGTTCTTTGGAAAGTTTAGGTAACTCTTCAATATTTTGTCTACTCCATATTTTGTAGCGTTCAACATTTTCGTTGTTAGCGTCTTGCTTTAATTCAGCAAGCCGTCTTTTTATGCTCTCATTTAATGTCTGATTATTTCGTTGTGCCCTGTAAATCTTTTCTCTTTCCTCCGCACTATTTTTTAATTCTCTTGCTAATTCAACTCGAATTTCTAAATCTTTTGGATCAATATTATATTGTTTCCATAATGCTTTTATAATTTGCATAGTTTCATTAACGATTTGTTCAACTACAGGGTTTCTAAAATTTCTATCCGGAGTATATTGTATCTTGTGATAATCGGTTATAGTGGGTTTCAAATTGTCTGTTGTATGCTTCCCATATATTAATGATGCGGCAAACGCAAACATCATTCCTCCGGTCTCAAGAATAGTGGAATTGTTATAGATATAATCAATCATATAGGGTTCAATATTATCGTTATCATTAATTTCTCCGGTCTCAATTGTGTGCTTTATCTTTTCATATTTTTCTTTTATAAGTGGATCGATTTTTACAGGATTACAAATCATTAAAGCTAGAATTTTATTTATTGCTTTAGCAGATAGATTAGAATACTTTCTGGGATAACGAATGTTCTGAGCTAGTTTCAATGCTAAGTCTGTTGCCATTGGTTTTTCAACGACATTCTGCAAAACATTTATCAAAGCGGACACTTTAGGGCTTGCCTCATCATATTCGTTACCGGTATTATTAAATAAAGCGTACCATATTTTTGCAATTATTTGGCTGTCACTCTCTATTATTTTATCATATTGTTCGTCTAGAATCTTTCTAATAGAAATTACTGTATCACATCCTTTTAATTTGGCTTTTGGGTTTAATCCGTTGAGGTATTCAGTTCTATCATTTTTCAATTCAACTATTTTTGCAATATCTGCAAACACAACTTGTTTTTTAGATATGAGCTTTTTATAAATTTCATTCTTTTGTTCTGCACTTAAATACTTATTATAATATTTATAAAAGGTCTTGTCTTTTTTCGAGTCGAAAGTCTCTACTTTTGAAGTAAGATACATTCTATTAATTTGATCCCAGCACCTAAACTCTTGAAATAATGGATGTGAGACGGCTAAAACACTTTCGTCTTTTTCAAATTTGCACTTGCTAATTAGCTCAGTTTGTTGTTTTAAAGGTCTTTGATAATAGATTACTTGATTACGGATTATATGTTTAAGCCCTTTTTCAAGCCCGTCCTTTCTTAACTCAATTTGGCTTTGCTTTGTACCAGGATATAAATAGTTAACAATGGTTTCCAATTTTTCTTTTGGGCAATTATTTAATATAGTATAATACTTTGCTTGTTGATCCCAAATAGCATCAAACTCTTTCTGATATTGATATCTTAAGAAGACCCGATTTCTTATTCTTGTCCATTTACTTTTTTCTATTAAGTCTTTTAGTATCAATTGACCTATAAATAAGTTTTCTTTTTTTAATATTGTTTCTGTCGCCTCCATATCTTTTCGCCAGTTAGTTTTTTGTGGTAAAGCAAGAATAATGTTCTCGCCCTTTTTTGTTTGCTTTATCCTTATTTCAAGTTCTTCTTCTTTACCTGTTTCCAAGTTCTGAAGTATAGTTGATCCTTCTTTCTCTTCATCATTGAATAATATAGTTACGTCATAATAAAATAATTCTTGTCCTTTATTCGCGCCGCCTTTTACTTTAAATGTCCGTTCAGACTTGACAACTTTCAAAATTGGAACCCTTTGGGTAATTACCTCATATTTTTTCTTTTCAGTTTCTTCTTCATCCTCTTTAGTTTTTTTCTTTTCGTTTTTCTCATCTTCATTATTGCCACCAGCATAACCCCGCAGTTGATTAAACTGATATAAAATTTTACCCAACTCTTTTAATGTAACCCGATCTCCCTCTTTTATTTGAAAAGGGTCTTCAAGAGCTTTAACTCTCAATTCATAATGCTGTTTAGAATCTAATTGCAGTGTTCCTTTTTTAATTGGCAGCAATTCTAATTTTTGGAGCCTTGTCGCTTCAGGTATTCCGTTCTTGAATCTAAATTGATCCGGTAGCATTCCTAATTCATTCAAAATAAATAACAGCTTATTCCTTCTGAGTTTATATCTTTTATTCATCTTTCGTATTGTTCGCGCAATTCTTCTATCTGCATTTTTTGTTATTCCTATTCCTTTCTCATAATCCAACTTATCCGTTCCCATAGGTATTATTCTGCTTCCCATTCCTATAATTTTATTTTCTTTTTCATCAATAAGCGCCCAGCCAATAGAGGAAACACCAAGATCAAGTCCTAAAATTTTTTTCATAATATTTTCCTTTTGTATTTGAAAAAATATTCTTTATATTACTGACAGAAATTCTGAAGCAAATCACAATAAGGATTATTCCGTTGTGAAAACATTTACAATAGTCCCGATGCAAATCGGGATTGTTGTTTTAAATACATTCTTAATTATCTCTAATATTTTTTTTATTAAATTCTTTTCGTTGGTCTTTCTCAAGCAGGCAAACCCTCTTCATCAAACTCCCTCTGTAAATATCGTATCAATGTCTATCGACTTAATAAACTTAATCAAATTTTTATTTAAACACCTAATAAACTTTAATATTTTTCCCTAATAATATCTCGCTGCTCTCCAGTTAAATAATATTGAATTAAAAATTTTTCATCTAGAACTGTGAATAATAAATTTTTAAATCTATAGTCTGTCGCCTGCGGCCTTCCATATCATTTCACTCTTTAAACATGCAAATCCTTTAATCATGGTAATCAAGGTTCAGACATTCTTTCATTCGTTATAGGTGTAATTTTATTCTCAATTTTATTTCTTTATTTTTTTCAATATTTTTTTTGTTATAAATCAAAGTATTTAATAATTTTAACTGCTTTAATTAAAAGGTATTAATTATTTTGATTTTTATTATAATGTAGTATTAAAATATAAAGGGAGTAAGTTGGGAGAATATCATTTTCTAGAATCCAAAAATTATTACGCTCTGAAAGAAAAGCTTAAAGAATTTTCTTCTCTTAAAGAAAAGATCGTTTTGCTTGAAAGTGAAAAGTTAAATGCCGAAAGAGTGCTGCATCATTTAACAAATAAAAAACATTCTCTCATTACTTTTATACGGTATAAAGGCAGTATGAACTCAGCTAATTGTCCTGAGCTTTATGATATTTCCCGTTACATAAGTGAGGTAAGGTCTAAAAAAATAAATTATGTGAAGGGACAGCTAGGACCTTTGTTCATTTTTTACAAATACGGATATATCTACCCGCTGTATAATTTTATTCTATACCTGGAGGGTTATAATTATTTTAAAAAGCTGTATGCTGAATATTTATATCTTGTTGAACAAGAAATTAAATTGTGCGAAAAACAGATGAAGCTTGGCTTTATTGAAACTCCCATTAAATCTATGGAACAGCCATATAAAATCAATTATCCTCCTAGATTGCCTGCTCATAAATCTAATTCTGACAGTAACACTAAAAAAAGAAGAGATGAATTTCGTAAGTATGTTAACATTACTATTGATATAAAGAATTATTTAATTTATAAAAAAGTTGACGATGAAATAAGGTTTAGTATTTTATTTATATCAAAGAAGAATATTCTTGAAAAAATTAGGACTTATAATTTGACTAAGGAAAAAATTATCTTTCTTCTAGATATTCTTCAAAGTCTAAGCCGAATACAAAATGATTTTGTCCAATTCAAAGCTTCTTCTTATGACCTGCAAGGAATTTATTTGTTCAGACTCTCTCTTAATTGTCCTGAACTAGTCTATTTTATTGAATATACAGCTGAAATATTTAATAAAAGTGTAAAAGGTATTAGTTCTTTATTAAATCTGTATACATTAAAAAAACAAATCGAATATCGAGCTAACGAATTCCAAAACATAATTATTTTTATCAATTCACAAATTGCTTTTTTCGAAAAACGCCTCTCTTTAGAAAATACTGAGCCTGCCCATAATTTAATACAAAATGAATCCGATCTACAGAAAAAAGATAAACCGGAAGAATTAAATTCTGTTATTAAGAATGAACCAATCCATAATATTATTTGGCTAAGCAGCGAGGTGAAATTAATCGATCTGTTTTTTGACCTAAATAATTCTAAATTGATGCCAAAATATTCCGATGATGAGGTGCTTTCACATTTTGTAAATGACAGAATGGAAAAATTTGAGAGTCTTACAAAACTCAATGATCAAAAGCTTAAATGGCTTGGTACAGATGAAGAGTTCTCGTACTTCATAAATGAGCTTATCAAAACCGGTATTATCAAAGTATCCAATAAATACAAATCTTTCACTTTCCACTTTTTAAATAGAGAAGGACAAATATTTAAAAACCTTTCTCAAAAGTATAATAACCTTAAAAATTTTGGCTCGCAAAATCCGTTTATAGCTGAAGCAATTAAAAAAATAAAAGAAGATTAGCAATTCTACATTGCTCCCTAATCTTCAAAAATCTTTTGTGCATGTTTGTGCCTTCGAGTCTTTGTGGCTATAGTATTCAACCTTTCTTAAAGCAAATTAAAATTTTATCCCTTGCTATAAAATATTTTCAAAATTAAAATTCTCATTCATCGCCTAATCAGCTAAATAATTGCCGCTAACTTATTTATAATATAATAATTACATGCTTTTATCTCTTCATTTTCTTTGGTCTTAAAAAAAAGTAAATTATGATAAACAAAGGTAAACCAACGTAAATCCCGATAAATGGTTTTGGCTTTCCATTATTCTTTTATTTGCCGCATAATTTTTTGCTTAAAACTATGTGCGCTATCAATAAAAGACATTCAAAATATCCGGACTCGATGAGGTTAAAAGCCATACTATTGATATTAATAGTGGCAGTTTTCTCTGGTTTTTTCTCGATTCTTTCTCGATCAATGTATACCTCTTACTCGATATTTTCTCGATATGCACATACCCAATCCTCGATTAAACCGGGTATTGCCTGGCATGTGCCTCTCACCTGCCCCGGATCATCCCGGCATGGCTTTGGCATTTTGGGAGCTAGCCGCTTGCTTATGCAAGGATTATTAATTCCTTTAAATGATTATTTACTAACCGTTTCTATTCCACGCGCTCCCCCGCTGTCATTTTTCAAACAGCTTAATAATAAAATTTTTAATAATAAATTTAATGGAGTATTAAAATGGCACGTATCAAAGGATCGATCCTCGGAACATTAAGAGGAACAGTAGGAAACTTTACAAGTAGAATAGTTAAAGGTGAAAATCTTGTTTGCAAATTGCCTGCATCTTTTACACCGCCTAATAATAGCGCTGCAATAATTAGAAGGCAAAGCTTTGCAATGGCATCTAAACTCACCCGCACTATCTACAGAATTCCCATGCTTAAAACATTATGGGAAAATTTAACTCCAGCAGGCGTAAATACCTATAACTTTATATTCAGAACAAATTATAGGCAATTACTTAATGGTAATTTGACAGACCTTAATACCATTACACCGCTTTTCGGCTTTCCAATAACTGCTTCAAGCATAAACCCCGGAGCAGATTCATTCCAGGTTGAAATCGCAGCTGTTTTCACTGCCTCAGATTTCAATACTTCTGTTGAAGTAAATGCAAAGCTGGTAATGGTAATTCACATGTCAAAACCTGTTGATTCACAAGGTGAGGATTTCTTTTTACAAGGCGTAGGTTTTAACACCGTGCCTTTTAAGACAGATTCCCCTCTTGCCTTTTCAGCAAGTCTTCAAGGTGAAGATCAATTAAGATATTCTAAGTACAGCGAACATAAAGTATTTCTTGCTTTAGTTACATTAGATTCAAATAATGAGCCGGTTAAATTCTCGGCTACAATTGCAAGCAATCAATAACCGCTTATAAAGAATATCCTTCCTAAAAGAAATGGCATCCTTTAGTAGATGCCATTTCACCTTAATAACCTAAATCATTCGCAGTTTACCATCCATCTTATTCCGTACTTATCAACAAGATTCCCGTGCCATGCTCCCCAAAATTGTTTTTCAAACGGATGATGAACTTTGCCGCCTTCAGCTAATTGCTCAAATATTCTTTTACTTTCTTCCAGGCTGGAAACATTTAAGGATAACGAAACATCCGAGCTTCCTCTACTTAACTGTCCGCCTGGCATTATATCAGAAGCCAAAATCGCAATATCATCAAATTGAATAGAAGCATGCAGCACTTTATTATGGTATTCCTTTGGCGCTTTCATTGCCGGATTATCGTAGCGCTGCTGGATTGTTACTTTACCGTTAAAAACCTTTGCGTATGTATTTAACGCTTCTTCACAGTTGCCGTCAAAAGTTAAATACGGTTCAAGGCTTTTTATCATCTTGCTCATTTACTTCCTCTTGATTTTAATTTATGAATAATTTTTTGTGCAAATCTAATGTAGAATAATATTTTATAAATTGTACATTTTCGACAAACGTCCTGCGAGCGCCGGCTGTATCACTTGCACAATTGTAAACTGCTCTTTTAGAAATTCACGCGGTGAAAATGTGGTTAGCTGCTTAAACTCTCGAATGAAGTGTGATTGATCGAAATAACCGCACTTATAAGCTATCTCTGTGAGTGAATTGTACTTGCATGAATACATTGAAAACACTGCATTGTTAAATCTTCTTATCTTTAAAACTTCTAAAGGTTTTAAACCAATAACTTTTTGATATTTCCGCTCCAATGTTTTATAATTTGTATTGAATTGATCGGCAATCACTTTTATATCAAGTAAGGGATTTTTCAAGAGAAATTTCAAACTGGCATTCACAAAATCGTAATCGTCAAAACTGCTGCTGTATAATTTTCTCAATAAATATTCTTCAATAACTGCAATACGGTTTTCATCTGTAGCTACTTCAAATAATTTTTCTTCAAGCTCTTTATACTCGTTGCTTATTAGCTGGTCAATCTCAAAGAAATTATTTGCAAATGTATAAACAGGAATTCTAATGAATGGGTAAATGCCGCCCAGCTTAAATCTTACTGAAAAGAAATCCTGCTTATCTGTTTGAGATATTTGCAAGGAATGTTTTCGTATTCCAATAATATGTGAGCCTTTTACAATTTGCTTCTTCCCATTTTTAATTTGTGAATAATTATCCCCGAAGTTAAACATCAGCTCAATTGTCCCGTCCGGGATCAGTGATTCTTTTTCTCTGAATGGTGGTTTATCTGCTTTGGCCGTCCAGTAGCATTCTATAAAATCTGAGAGAAGCTTACATGGCTTATATTCTTTGTATTCCATAAAAATAGTACTAGAAATAATTCTATTTTACAATTAACTGGTGAAATCTTCTAAGTGAATCATTAATTATAATTAGCTGCAACTTTAAATAGTTGCAGCTAAAAATAAATAATTGAATAAACTTCTCAAATACAAATTTTCATTGAATACCTATTTTTGATCTGATCTAAAAGAATGATAGGTTTGTTAACCATTTTAATGGTTTATTATTCTTATAATTTATAATTCACACAGTTGGTAACCAAATTACTCAATTGCATGCAAACCTACCTTGTTGCCTTCCGTATCAATAAATATTGCTATACATCCTGCCAATATCTTTTTCTTGGGAAGGATAATTTTTCCACCTGCCGCTTCTATCCTATCAATTATAGGCTGAATAGATGGATTTGCATTAATATATACCATGGTTCCATTTTCTGATGGCTTAGACCTATTGTTTTTTACTAAAGCGCCGGATACTCTCCCTGAAGTTCCTCTTACTATTTTGGGTAGAAACGGAAAAAATGTAAGCTCCTCATTTGTCTCTTCAACAAATTGCGTTTCCATTTCAATATCAAGAATTGTTTCATAAAATTTCTTTGCTCTTTCTGTATCCGTAACCGGAATCTCAAACCAATTTACAGCATTTGTTTTTTCAATAATATTTTGCATAACCTTTCTCCTAAAATTATTTTGGTCAGCAAAATTATTTATCGGTTAAAGTAGATAATTGTATAAATCGGTCGTTGTTATTTTTAGCAAGATGCTTTGGTGTTACCCCGGAATACTTTTTTACCTCTTTGATAAAATGCGCCTGGTCTGAGTAATTTTGTTTCGGGTACAGCTCTTTATTTTTCAGCTGTTCGAATGAAGCTCTATAGCGCAGTATGCTGCAGTAGGATTTAAGCGAAAGCCCAAACCTGGATTTGAAATATCGGCTTATCTGCCGGCTGGACCAATTAACTTCTTTGGAAATTTCTTCAACTGTTACTGCACCTTGTGCTGAATACAAAATATTAAATAAGCTTTGTTTCCTTGGGTCAATTTTATCTCCGGATAATGATTTTATTTTTTGTGTAATCTTTTTTACGAATACCTTGAAATTTGTAAAATCATTTTCTTCAAATTCCCAAAAATTATTCGGCAGTAATTTTATTTTATCAACAAGTGAAGCAATGCTCATTTTAAGTATATATTCAGCAGCCGGTAATTTAAAGCTGATTGCAAAACTTGCTGCATTACCCGGCATCGCAGTTTCAAATTCTTTCGTCGACAGCCCGAACAAATATGTTTTAAATATCTTGCCTTCTTTAAGACTAAAAAGGATGTCAAAATATCCATCAGGTAAAATAATAAATTTTTCTTCTGTTGAACCTGAATTCTGAAGCGCCCAGAAAACTTTTACAAACTCAGATATAGAATCATCAGGTAAAGCTAGTTGATATTTAATCTTGTTTATTATATGCATGCTTGTCTGTTAAGTCTGTTGCAAAACTCAGAAATTGTCATTTCGCAGATACTCTAATCATGATTAATAGTTTCCGATGAGTTAAAATTGATTAATTCCTTCTCCCGAATTTAAACACTGACGTGTTAATATGGAAACTGTCTGCCGATAGATAGATTCACACAACAGGTAATTATTAATAAAATTTCGAAATATATTTCATGAGCTTTTACGCTGTCTGTTTCTTTTTTAAGTCGTCTTTTCTTT
The DNA here is from genome assembly GCA_023475265.1 of Bacteroidota bacterium. GTDB lineage: Bacteria > Bacteroidota > Ignavibacteria > Ignavibacteriales > Ignavibacteriaceae > FEN-1297. The sequence goes on along the minus strand of JAMCWE010000039.1, from coordinate 5,041 downwards.
CATTCAATTGAAGGTAATTTATAATTTCGAAAACTGAAGATGATTTGGATTTTATATCGCACATTTTTTTGATTCTGTTATCAACTGAAATATCCAGAAGATATTGACACCCCACTTGCTGAAAAACATCGCTCAACTTTGCATTGCTGCACATATCTTTTGATACAAACGTGCTTAACTTGTCTAGTTCAAGATAAGTTTTATCAAGTTTGCCAAGCCCATACATCTCAGCAAGTTTATTTCCTTCCGGAGTTCCATGCTGTGTTATAAATAAAAAGGTACGTATTATAAGTCTATTTTGATTTAAGTCGGCTACCAGGTAACCAATTTTAATTTCAGTAATTTTGAAAGCAATAAAATATGTATCCTTTTCATCTCTGTGAACTTCAGCGTCTGTGAGAGAACGTATTAAATGTATGTTTTGCCACATCGTATTTAAGCAGTCGAGCCGTTCATTCAAACGCTGCAAGGCATGCGTTTGAATATAAATACCTAAATAGGAATCCTTGTCTGAAAGAGAGATTTTCATCAGCTCCGGATTAAATTGAAAATATCCCAAACCAATTTGCGATAATCCAATACACAATCTAATTGCCGGACGATAATTGTTATCTTTATTGTCATATATTTTTTCCGGTACTGAACTATATACCTTCATCAAATTTTCAATACCATTAGGTTTCTTTTTATCAACATAAAACTCATGCATTATCCAATAAAGCTTTGAGTTTAATTCGCTGGAAAGAAAACAAGCGCTGTCATTATACATTTGTAATGCAAGATGAGATTCATCAAATAATTGATTGAAATCTTTGAACTTATTTTTTATTTCTTTTACTACAGATGCTTTTGGGAATTTATCTTCTTTAAGGCTGTCAATATATTCTAAAAAATTCATTCCGATAGTAAGAAATTCGAATAATGAAAATTTTATACCGTCATTTGTAACTATAATTTCCGCCTCTCTTAAATGATCGTTGCACAACGATCTGATATCACTCATTACATTTGCAGCTATTTCGTTTCCTTCTGCAGGTACAAATTTAAAGGCGTGTAAACGATGTTTGTAAATTTTTTCGAGCTCTTCGCGCGGAATGAGATTATAAATATGCCCGCTGTTTATCTTATTACAAATAGATTTTATTCTATTTAAATATTTAGCTTTATGTTCGACTCTCTGCTGTTTCAGCAGTTTAGAATTATTCCTTTTACGCTTTTCCCTTTTGTTCTTCATGCAAAATTAACCTTTATTTTTATTACGGATAATCAAAATTAACCATGCAAAAAGTCCCGTCTTTATTTTAATTATCTTTATCTAAAGTATAAATATCTTCTCAAATCATTTTTTTCTAATAATAAAATATAATCAATAACTTTTATTATTGTAATATTTTTTTTATGAAATCATATTTAGATTTTCACTTTGGTTTCTTTTTATTGTTCTCATCCATTAACCATGCAATTATGTTCTTGCTTGAAAATTCAAAAATAAAAATATAAATATTCCAATTCATTTAGTGCTTAATTGCCTGGCAACATTGAAGGTTTTAAGAAGCAGCCTTCAATGTTTTAACAAATTTGCGCAAGGTTAATCATATAAAACAAAATTATTTTAACCCACGGTATTTCAGCATCGGCGCTATCTGTGGATCATGCCCGGTAAAATTTCTAAACATTGTACCGAAATCTTCAGTAGCTCCTCTGGAAAGTATCATATCTCTGAAACGATCGCCATTCTTTCGTGTAAGCCCGCCATGATTCATAAACCAATCGAATGCATCATCATCAAGCATCTCAGACCATAAATAGGCATAATATCCTGCGGCATAACCATTCGACCAGATATGTAAAAAATAACTTGATCGATATCGCGTCGGCACTTGCGGGATATATAAATTATCTTTCTTTAAACTTGCAATTTCAAATTCATCTGAATTTTGTTTAGGTAAATTAGGTGAAAGACTATGCCATGCCATATCAAGATCTGCTGCTTCAAGTAATTCGGTAAAATCATATCCCTCGTTAAAGAGCGAAGCTTGTTTAATCTTTTCAGCTAATTCCTTCGGTATTGGTTTCCCGGTTTTATAATTCAAAGCATAATGTTCCAGCACCTTTGGATAAAGCGCCCAATGCTCATTAAACTGAGATGGAAACTCAACAAAATCTCGCGGTACATTAGTTCCGGATAGACTTGGATATTTTTGATTTGCAAACATCCCGTGAAGTGCATGACCGAATTCATGGAACATTGTTGTTACATCATCAAAGCTTAGCAGCGCCGGCTGACCAGGCGCTGGTTTAGAAAAATTTGTAACGTTATATACTACCGGTTTTGTACCGAGAAGTTTTGACTGCTGTACAAAATTATCCATCCAGGCACCGCCGGATTTATTATCTCTCTTAAAATAATCTGCATAAAAAAGTGCAAGCGGTTTTCCGTCTTTATCAAATACTTCAAATACTCTTACATCTTTCTGGTAAACAGGAATGTTATGAAGTTCCTTAAAAGTTAATCCGTAAAGTTCGTGGGCTTCATAAAATATTCCCTTTTCAAGAACGTTATCAAGAACAAAATATGGTTTGATTTGTGAATCGTCTAAATTGAAACGTTCCTTGCTTAGCTTCCCGGCATAATAATTCCAATCCCATGGTTCAAGCTTAAAATTTGAGCCCGATTTATCAATGAACTTCTGAATCTCTAAAGCTTCTTTTTGTTCATTCGCGGCTGTAGCCGGGGCTAATCCAGTAAGAAATTTTTCTACTGCTTCAGGTGTTTTTGCCATCTGATCTTCAAGTCTCCATGCGGCATAGTTTGGAAAGCCCAGCAATTGTGCTTTCTCTGCACGGATTTGTGCAATGCGTTCTATTACCGGACGTGTATCATTTGCGTCATTCATTTCGCATCTGTTCCATGAATTCTCAAATAGTTTTTTACGTATCTCTCTGTTCTGAAGTGTTTGCAAGTCTGGCTGCTGTGTTGTATTCTGCAAAGGTATAAGCCACTTACCGGATAAACCTCTTGAAGCTGCCGCCTGGGATGCTGCATCAAGCTCTGCTTTTGAAAGCCCGGCTAACTCAGATGTATTATCAACAATTAGTGCGCCGGCTTTTGTGCCTGCTAACAGCATGTTATTAAATTTAGCTGTTAGAGTTGCCTCTTCTTCATTTAGTTTTTTCAGCTTAGTTTTATCTTCCGCAGATAAATTTGCGCCTGCATGAACAAACTGTTTATAATAGTATGAAACAAGCCGCAGTGATTCATCGTCAAGTTTTAACTTACTGCGTTCGTCATAAATTGTTTTAACTCGCTGGAATAATTTTGTATTTAGGTAAATCGCATCTTGATGAGCAGCTAGCTTTGGAGCTTCTTCTACCTGTACTTTTTGAAGTAATGAATCTGTGTTTGCACTTGTTACTGCGTTAAAGACAAGAGAAACACGTGCAAGTAATTGGCCGCTTTTTTCTAAAGCGACCAGTGTGTTCTCAAATGTTGGTTGAGACGGGTTATTAGCAATCTTTTCAATTTCTGCTAATTGTTGTTTCATCCCTTCCTCGATAGCAGGCTTGTAGTCTTCATCTTTTATTTTATCAAACTGAGGTGCATTAAAAGGAAGCTTGCTAGGTATATAGAATGGATTCTTATTCCCGGATATTGAAGTATTGCTTGATGCTTTTTTATTTGTTGATGCGTTAACAAATATTGTAGTGATAAATGTTAGAAAAAAGATTAGCGTTATTTTAAAAGTTCGAATCATTTATAGTATTCCTTTCTTGGTGAAAAATAGAATAATAATTTTGTAACAAACAATTATAATTAATATTTACAATTGGTCCATGTATTGGGATGCTAATTAATAATAGATATAAAAGCAGAATTCCATCATATAAAATTTTCATTATTATTTCCTGCTGTCTGAAAAATATTTTTGTTTAACTGGAGCTTCACTAATTGTAAAAGTTCATTTACCTTACTGATAATATTGGATCTTTTGAGCGAGGCAAATCATACCATAATGAATCAAGAAATTCTACTTCATCATTCTCTAAAACTAAATCCACCGCTTTAAGACTATCAGCAAGATGTTCTGGTTTGCTTGCACCTACTATAGCCGATGTTATTACCTGCTGTTTTAAAACCCATGCGATCGAAACTTGTGTTAATGATTTGTTTCTTTCTCCAAAAAAAATTTTCATCTTATCGATAGTGTCAAATTGCGCTTCTTGCCAATAACGTGATCTATAAAGTTTGCTCGCCTCCGGAAGGTTAAATCTTCCAAGTTCTTTTTCTTCTGTGTTTCTTTGGTGCTTCCCTGTTAGAAATCCGCCGGCTAAAGGATTGTAAGCAATTACTCCAACTCCTTCTTCACGGCATAATGGAAATAATTCTTTTTCAAATTCCCGGAACAGTAAATTATATCTTGGCTGAATACAATTGTATCTTTCTATTCCGAGTTTATCACTTGTCCACAGCGCTTTTGAAAGCTGGTAAGCTTGATAATTGCTGCATCCTATATATCTAACCTTTCCTGATCGAACAAGATCATCCATAGCTTTTAAAGTTTCATCCAGCGGAGTATTCGCATCATAAAAATGCACTTGATACAGATCGATAAAATCTGTCTGAAGACGTTTTAAGCTTGCATCAATTGCGTCCATAATGTGTCTTCTCGAAAGTCCTTGATCATTTGGCGCATCACTCATTTTCCCGTTGCATTTTGAAGCAAGAATAATTTCATGTCTTCTGCCGGGATTGGCTTTCATCCATTTGCCGATAATCGTTTCAGTGTCTCCTGCTGTTTTTATATTTACCGGTAACGGATACACATCTGCCGTATCTATAAAATTAACACCGCCATCCCAGGCTTTGTTTAAAATAGCAAAAGAAGTTTCTTCATCACATTGATATCCGAATGTCATCGTACCCAAACATACTTCGCTGACTTTAAGTCCGGTGCGTCCTAATCGTTTAATTTTCATTTCATAATCCTTAATAAATTATTTCTTATGTGTGAAAATAAAAATTTATTGGAATATTATCTTT
>JAMCWE010000244.1 GCA_023475265.1 Bacteroidota bacterium | reverse complement strand
AAATCACTTACAACAACTAGGAACTTACAATGCACAACATTAAAAAAACTTTCGATAAAATTTATATGATTATTAGAAATTTACTAAAAGATTCAGTTGATAAAAACGGTAATTTCCACAAAGTTGGTAGACGTCCTAAGTTCTCCGATGTTGAACTCATCGCTCTTTCTTTAACTAGCGAATCATTATCTATCGATAGTGAGAATAATTTATTTATGAAGTTAAATACTGAATACAAGAAGCAATTTCCTAACTTAATTCATCGAAGTAAATATAACATTAGACGTCGCCAACTTTTTGTACAGATAGAAAAAATAAGAAAAAGTCTTTCAGATAAAATAATCAATGCGGAAAACATTTTTATAATTGATTCTATGCCACTTGAAGTATGTAAACTAACAAGAGCCTCAAGGGCTAAAATATGCCGTGAAGATTTTGAAACATCGCCAGACAAGGGCTTCTGCGCTTCTCAGAGAACCTATTTCTATGGCTACAAACTTCATGGCCTTTGCACTATCAATGGCATCTTTACTTCCTATGATTTAACTAAAGCTTCGGTTCATGATATACATTATCTTAAAGACGTAAGAGAGAAAATAAGTAATGCTTTCATACTTGGTGATAAGGGTTATGTCTCTGAAGAAATTCAAACTGATTTATTTCATTCCGAGAACATTACTCTGCAAACTCCTTTACGTCAGAATCAAAGCAAATATAAAAAACAGCCTTATTTATTAAGAAAATCCAGGAAAAGAATAGAAACTTTATTTTCGCAACTTTGCGATCAGTTTATGATTCGGAGAAACTATGCTAAATCTTTTGCCGGTTTCAGAACAAGAGTTGTTTCTAAAATTTCTGCTCTTACTATTTTACAATACTTAAATAAATTTTTTAACAACAGACCCTTGAACCATATTAAACATGCTTTGGCTTAATTTCGAACAACGGGTTACATTAACATATTTTTTAAATATATTCGTCCAAGTATTTCCATTATCCGTTGAAAGCAATAATCCATACTCGGTTCCTATATAAAGTTTATTATCACTTGAAACAAAAATATCATAGATGAAATTACCTGGATAATTAATATATTTATAGGTAACTTCGCCATCATTAGAAATTAAAAGAAAACCATACCATACCATATAAAGGTTGCCGGCTTTATCTTCCTCAATTTGCGAAATTGAATTCACATGATTAATCTGTTTCCAGGTCTTTCCTTCATCGTTTGATTTCAATAAGCCATTATATGTACTGCAATAAAAGTCTGTATCATTACAAATAGTAAAATCATAAATTAACGAGTCTTGCAATGCTAAATAATTCCATGTTTTTCCTGTATCAGCAGAAACATTAATTCCGGCAAGCAGATAATATAATTTGTTTCTAGCCTTATTAAGAAATTGACATGGTCCATATAAGACTTGCTTCCAATTGTTGCCTAAAGTATCACTTATAAACATTCCTCCGTCACCATAATAAATTACCTGCCCGGTAGATAAAGGTAAAACATGACTATTTACATTAAAATAATTGAATCCAATATCTTCTTTTTGCCAGGTATTTCCTTCGTCAGTTGATTTGTAAAAACCAGCATCGACTACTAAATAAAGCCACCCACGTTTATCTATTTGTATGTCGTCTACATTTCCTCCATAAGGTCCATTAGTCTGAACCCAATTTAATTGTGCAAAGTTGTTGGGAATAAAAGACATGATAAATAGAATTGATAAAAGTAATCGCATTTCACACCCCAACCACTATAATTACTATAGAGCCATTATTTTTTAATTATCAGTTAAATTCTTCAAAATTAACTTATAGAAATACGTTGCTTTTAGCAACTATTTATTTTGGTTTGTCATTAAAATTTATATTCATTCATTCTTACATTCACTCATTCTTCCATTCTTCTTTTTATTCTTCATTCTTAAATCGTAATTTATCATTCCCACCACCAACATTCCTACCACCAACCTCCAATTTTACCACCCCTCTAACAAGCCTCTGACAAGCCTGAACCCCGCCTCATTAATCCTTAACATTAACCTCAATCTTAACCTACTTTCTTTGTCGCCTTGTAACCTTGTTTCCTTGTTATCCATTCCTCCATTATTCCAATTCTGTTATGTTAAAAGTCAAGTATAGTGCAGAGAGCCATTATACCTTCATAAATATTTTTTATTATAATTGGAAAGAGATAAACTCTAAGTAAACAAATCTGATTGCTTATCTCTTCCCGTGTTTCTTTGGGCAAAACCTTTCTATTACTTAGTGATGGCTATGCTATTAAATATCTAAAAATAATTTCAAACTGTTATTAACGGTATCTCTCTAAGGAATTCAGCCTCTTAAAAATTATCCTAAGAGTCCGCAAGAAGTAAAAATTAAAATATAACCTTGCGCCACAAACTCCACTAAATCCCTCTCTAACCGGGACAAATATTGGACAATGGTCAGCAAGTGAACAAATCATTATTGATCGATATTTAGTTTATTATTTTACTACTGAACAAACGTATTCCGTCTTTTCCTTCCAGACAGTTCTTATTCTATTTAGAAGTTTCTTTGCTATCCTTACTATCGCTTCTTGTTTACTCATCCTCTTTAGGTATTCATTAAAACTTGCCGTCAATGCGGGGTCTTTCCTTACTGCTATCCAGGCTGCCTCTACCAGCAAGCTTCTTAAATACTTATTGTGCTGCATTTTCAAGCCCAGTGTATTTTCTTTCTCTCCGCTGGATATTACTGCCGGGCTTAATCCTACATAGCTTGCCAGCTTTTCTAACTTTGAAAATCTGCTTATGTCTATTAGCTCCGAATATAATGTTACTGCCGTGATAAAGCCTATCCCCGGCACCTTCATTATCAACTGTATATCTTCTAAAAATCCATACTCTTGGCAATAGGCTTTTATTTTCTTTATTGTTCTTGATAATAATTTTCTCTTTTCTGTTAAGTCGCTCAAATATATTTCCAACTGTTCTTTGCCCATGCAATACTTAAAGCTAAGCGATCTTAAGTGCTTTATAAATACTCCAGACCAATGTTTTGTCTCGTAATTCTCAGGTATCTTGTGTCCATAAAAATTTAAGTAGCCCTTTATTTGATTCTTCAGTCTTACATTGCTTTTCATTATTTGGTATCTCAAACGCACCAGTGATCTTAGCTCTTGATGAATCGGACTTGGTATATATATACCCTTGATTGAACCATTCTCCAACTCGCGGGCTAATTTCCTCGAATCAATACTATCGGTCTTAAATATCTTTTCCTTTCCGTTTGTTGGTACCTCGTTCGGTGATACTACTATATTCTTGAATCCCAATTCCTCCAACTCGCGGTGGGCCCAATACCCGCTGAATCCAGACTCATATACACTGTTGTAGCTTCCTCCAGGATATTTCTCATGCATATATTTGCTTAACTCTTTCGGCGATGCATTTGAAGAGTATGTCTTCAATGTTATTCCTCCACTCCTGATCGTTACACTCCAGTTCTTCTTGTGTACATCTATACCTACATAAAACTGTTGATTCTTGAAATCCAATATTTTATTTTCACTATCCATAAGAGCGTCCTTTCTTTTAGTTTATTTGTATTTGGTTTTACTTATAAACTTATGAAGGGATGCTCTTTTTTCTTATTATCTACCTTACCTCTAAGAATTTTTTATTTGACTATAATTCCTAATT
>JAMCWE010000229.1 GCA_023475265.1 Bacteroidota bacterium | reverse complement strand
TCGATCTTCCGATAACACCATTTTTTGCAATTTGCTTATCATAAATTCCACAGCAAATTAAAACCGGAATATTTTTTGAACTAAAATATTTAACCAAACTTCCAGTCGCTTTATCCATCAAGCTTTGTTTATCAAATGCACCTTCTCCAGTGATAACAAGGCCTATATTTTTTATTTTTTTAATTCCGAGCTCATTTAAAATAAATTGTTTCGATTGAATTAGCTTTGCACCAAAGAAAACTTGCAAACCTGCTGCAAGTCCGCCGCCTGCACCAGATAAGTTTTTAGATGATTCTATTATTTTATTATTTTTCAATATATTAATAATATTATCAAATCCTTTTTCAACAATTTCAATGCCTTTAGTTGTTAATCCTTTTTGTTTGCCAAAAACATAAGTTGCCCCATTTTTACCAAGCAAGTCGTTATCAACATCAATTATGATTTCAATATCGAAAGGTAAAATTATTTTACTCCAAGATAGTTTTTTAGCTTTTGTAAAGTTAGACGGAATAACTTCTAATTCTTTACCATAATTATCAAAGATCTTCAAACCGAATTTTGTAAATAATCCTAATCCTAAATCATTAATACCTGTGCCGCCAATCCCAATTACTAATTTTTCAATATTACGTTTTCCATTTTTGTGATCTTTCAAGATCTTCGAGATTAATTCACCCATTCCTTTTGAACTTAATTTTAACGGATTCCTTTTTACTAAAGGTATTATTTTTAAGCCAAGTACATTTGCTGATTCTATGTACAAAATTTTATTTTTATTGTCATAGCCTGCTTCACAATTAATTTTTGAATTATCGAAGGGAGAAGTAATTCGATAGTTAATAATATCCAAAGAAAAATTTTTCTCACATACTTTAAGAAATCCATCACCACCATCAGAAACCGGTTTTAGCACTAAATTGCTGATACCTAACTTGCCCAAATCTTCAGCTAAATATTCACTTACCGCCGTTGAATCAGCGCATTCTTTAAAACTATTTGGAGCTATCAATACTTTCATTGCGATATAACGAAATTAGAAAAGTTGAATAATAAATAAATTCTTATCTTACAATATTAAATTTTTATTAAGAATATGAATAAAAAGAAAATAGCAATAATTACTTCAGGGCATTCTCCTTTTGATGAAAGAATATACTGGAAATTTGCTCTTTCCTTATCGAATAATAATTTTTCAGTTAAAATAATTTGCTCAACACAAGAAATAAATAAAAATGATCAAGCTATCAGTGTCATCGGATTTAGCGACAAAAACTTAAATAAATGGAATAAGATTCACAAATTTATTCAGATGTTAAATTCATTTTCGCCTGAAATAATAATTTGCTCTGAACCATTAACGATCTTACCAGCATTTTTCTTTAAGATATTTAGCAATAGAAAATGTAAAATAATTTCCGACGTTACAGAATGGTATCCGGAAAATGTTGCGTTTAAATTTTCCGGAGCTAAAAAATATTTTATTTATTCTTTACTTTTTTTGTTGAATATATTTCTAACCAATTTAGCCGGAGCTTTAATTATCGGTGAAATAACTAAAAAAAGAAGGTATGATTTTATTTCGCCATTAAAAAAGAAAATAATCATTGGTTATTATCCGGTTCTAAATTTTTTCAAATACACACCGCCTAACTTTAACGGCAATGTTCTAACATTATGTTATGCCGGTTTAGTTAATTTCGATAGAGGTATTTTACAATTATTAGAAGTCGCTAAATCACTCTCTGAAAGACACAATGGAATTAAAATCAAAGTTAAAATTTTAGGAAATTTTTCAAACGATAATGAAGAAAAAATATTTAATGAATTAATTCCAAATTACCCGGAAATAATTATTGAGAAGATGAAGCGAACAGATTATAGAAATATTTCTCAACTAATTAACGATGCTGATATTTGTTTTGACTTAAGAATAAAAAATTTTATTTATGACAATTCCCTGCCGATTAAAATTTTTGAATATATGGCTTGCGGAAAACCATTTATTTTTTCAGATATAAAACCTATCAGAAAAGAATTGGGAAAAATAAATTGCGGTTTTTTGGTTAATCCAATTGATAAGCAGGATATTATCAACAAAATTGATCTTTATCTTTCCAACAAAGAACTTCTACTCCAGCAATCAAAGAATGGCAGAAATATAATCGAGAACGGGAAAAATTGGGAGAAAGAATCTGCAAAGCTTATTTACTTTTTAAACCAGTTAAGCAATCCTAAACAACTGAATTAAATTTATTTTTATTAATCTTGATAGTGAGATTAAATATATAATTATTAAGATAACATCTAATATCAAATTCCTAAAACTCATCCCAATAATTAATATTATTGCTGACAATAAAATAATTTTAATTATTTCTCTCATTGGATAAATAATTTGTATTCTTGATTTTGAAATCCAGAATAAAAAAGCAGCAGAAGCAATAAACGCAAATGTTGTTGCAACCGCTGCACCAACCATTCCGATGACCGGAATTAAAATAAAATTCAATAAAAGATTTATAATAAAAGCGATTAAATCAGAATATAAAAAGTAATAACTTTTCGAACTGACAAAAGGAAATAAAGAATAAAAAGCAGCAAGTCCGCTGAAAAGATATCCAAGTAAAATATATGGAAGAATTATTAATCCGGATTCATAATTTTTATTTAATATAAAAATATTAAAAAGTTTTATCTGGAATAAATAAGGTGAGAATAAAGTAACCGTCAGCAGAATTATTAGACTAACTGAAATTAGTTTCTTGAACATATTCCCAAATACTTCAGAATAATTTTCAGACTTATAAACATTTAAAGCTCTTGGAATCCAAGCAGTTCTATATGATATGACGAAAACATTCATCAACATAGCAATCTTATAAGATAGACTATAAATTCCGACCTCTTCTTTATTAGTAAAAATATTCAAGATGAATCTATCGCTTACATCAACAGCGGAAGAAAATATTCCGCCAATTAAAAATGGAAGCGAGAACATGAACATTTTTTTTAGCAAATCTTTATCAACGGAAATTTGAATCTCAGGTAATATACTTGGTAAAAGTAAAATCACTAAAATAAGTGAAGAAAAAAGTTGAGCTAAAAATATTCCTTCAATAGACATTTTTAAATTGTAAACCAAAAGGATATTCAATATTAAATTGAAAAAAGCACTGACGCAGGAAAAAAGCACAACTTTTTTAACTTGCTCTTTTGTTTTTAATAAGTGAAGTGAAAAGTAGCTTAAGGTTTCAACTAATAAAGCTATGAATACTATTGAAATCAATTTTGAATACTGCGGCGTTCCTAATATTACGCTTGAAATTCCTCTTGAAAAAATCAGGCTTAGGAATGTCAGAAATAATCCTAGAATAGTAATTGAATTAAATATGGTTGAGAAAACCATTTTCTTTTGTGATGGATCTTCACTTCCCAAATAAAATTTTGTTAATGAATTTTGCATGCCGGCTTGATACAACACTGCTGCCATTGCATATAATGAAAGTAAGAGAGAGTAATTTCCAAATTCAGAAGTTGATAATAAATTCGAATATAATGGCAGCAGCACAAAACTTATTGAACGAATTATAAAGTTTCCCATGCTGTACCAGGTAGTATACGCTGATAAACTTTTTTGATTTTCCATCAAATTATTTTTTTTAACTTATAAAGTTCTTTAAGTTTTTGATCTACATTTTCATAGCTGTGATATTTCTTTACCCATTCTTTACCTTTAAAGCCAATCTCATTCCTTAAATCATTGCTGTCAATTAATTCATTTAATTTTTTATATAATTCATCGGAATTATTAGCTACTGCAAAAGGATTTTCCGGGAGCCAATTTTTATAATCATCATTCATATTTGTGATTGTAGGAATTCCCATCGCTAGTGTTTCTAATCCAGCTTTTCCATACCCTGTTCCGCCCATGGTTCCTCCGACTTGATCAATGCAAATATCGCATCGACTTTTAATTTTTAAAAGCTCCAGTCTATCCATGTTTTCCATCAACAAAAATTTTATTTTTTTCTCATTCTTAATTTTGTCAATAACTGAAATTATGAGATCGGTACCTTTATATTTTCTATTCGTCGGCGAGTGGATAATAGTAACTTCTTCATTTTCTTCTTTCTGTTTTTCAGGCAATTCAGATGGATCATATGGATAAAATAAATAATGAAGATCTTCTTTCAACTTTAAGTGATCAAATTCCGAAGTAATATTCAGATCGGAAATTTCATCTAGCTCTTTTATAATTCCTCTTATTCTTAAATCGCTGCCGTAATAACAACAGACAATTTTCTTCCCTTCTTTTTTCCATTTCTTTGCTTGAGAAGAATTTCTGAAGAGGTCTAATCCGGCGTCATAATGAATAATATCAAAATCATCAAGATTATATTTATTTATTGCTTGATTAATTTTCTTCTTTTTCAACGAATCTGAAACATCAAAATAAAATTTTTCAAAAAAATTCTTTGGTCTGAATATCGGTGCGGTTTCAACTTTTTGTTCTTCCCTATCTTTTACTTTTTTACTTCTCCAGTTTTTTGCTATAGAATAATTTGGAAGCGGCAAATCCAAACAAATATCTTCTAAAAAATTTCGTGGATTTTTATGGTAAGTAATTAACCTTGAATAATCGCCGCACTTATTATGCATATCAAAAAAGCTATACGGAACACCAGCATAATTTTGCGGTGCTAAATGAAGTATTTTTAGCATTACAAATCTTTATAAAATGTATCTCTAAAGATTCCTCTTGCACCAAAATTTTCTTTAAATCTTCCTAATCCCCAATTCGGATCCATGTTAACTGTAAATATTCCGAAGTCTAAAAACTTGAATCCTTCATCTTTGTATCTTCTCATAATTTCATAGAAGAGTAAATTTACGGCTCTGTACTCTTGGTAATCTTCATCGTGGCTTATATAAAAAGCTAACACAACTTTTTCATTTGCACTAAAGTTGCAGACACCAGCAATTAATTTTTCTCCGAGAAAAGCGCCCCACAAGCGAATTTTTCCTGGGAACATTCTTTTTAATTTAATTAATTCATCGAGCGAATGAGTTGGAGAAACATTATGCCGCATCTTCAAATTTTTCTTTAGGATTTCATAATACTCTTCGAATCTTTCGCACTCTGCAATTTCCACACCTTGTTTAATCGCTTTCTTAACCGCTGTTCTGGCTTCTGCTCGATAAGTTGATAACAATTCATCTTTCGTAACATCAAGCTGAACAACGCTCGAAACTTCCCTTTTCACGTAACTGAAATTATTTTTTACAAGTGCGAAGTCAATGTAGTTAGAATATTTTGTTTGATAGATCATCGGTGGAGGAGTTAACTGAATACGATCGCATTTTAATTCTTTAGAAAAAGCCATTATGCTGTCAACTAGTTCAAAAGATTCTTTCAGGTTTAGATCCTGTTTGTAGACAAATCCGCCGTAGGAAGCTCCGCTGTGCGAAGTTAAAATTTTCTTCTCTTCGCTTTTTACGATTGCCGCAGGAAATATTGATAATATTTTTTTATCCTTCTCAATAACTAGTGATGCATCTTCAAATCTATCTTTAGGATGATAAGATAGAAATGATCGTTTATGAAAAATTGTACCGTTATCCGATGAATCGACAAAAGCATCCCATTCATCAGGAGTTATTTTTGAATTTTTCAATGGGAAATGTTCAATCATATAAAATCAAGATTGTTCGAAAATAATTTTTGAAGAAATTTTATTACAGATTCAATGCAATGATATTATTTAAATATGGATTTAAAATCAATTAAAATTTGAATCTGAGAGAAAAAATATTTGCATCGCCAAGCCCATCGGTAAACGGTTGAAATGCGTAATCAAGTCCGAAATTACCCCAAATTAATCCAAAGCCGCCGGTAAAATTTTTAGATTCATAACCTGATTGATATCCGCCTCTTAAAGCAATTAAATTATCGTAAAGAATTTCCATGCCAAAATTAAAATGAGTATCGTTTGTCAAAGTATATTTCTGTAATTCGGCTGCGGCTGTAACTGCAAACTTGTCTTGAAGCAAATTTATTTTATACGCCGGACCAATTCTGATTTCAGTCGGCAATTTAGTACTTTCATTTTTCAGTTGATTCATCGAACCGATATTCTTGATAACGGCTCCGGCAGTTAATCCATCGATTGGCGATAAATAATTAAATCCGAAATCAAATCCCCAGCCGGTTGCTTCATCGGAATATAAACCTTCATATAAATATTTTAATGTAGCGCCGAAAGAAATTTTATCATAGACATGAAATCCGGTCGACAAGCTTCCAAAAAAATAATTTGCATTAAAAGTTGCATCCGGTTCAGATGAAGCTATTGTTCTAACTTGAATATCATTAACTGTAGTAACGTTAAATCCAAAAGCCAGCGGCAGGCTCCAAACTGAAGTTTTAATTCCGAGCACTTCGCTTCTTGTTCCTTGAATCCATGAGTTATGCATAAGCATAACTTCATTTCCATTTACTTCAACAAGATTTGCCGGATTATAAAAAAGTGAAGTGACATCATTAGACACTGTTGATCCGACATCTCCCATGGAAATATTCCTAGCGCCAAAACCCAATTTTAAAAATGCAAGTCCGCTGTTGCCTGCAGATTGTGCAAACATCGATGCAAAGGATAAAATTATAATCAAAATTGTTTTATTCATGTAATCCCAAAATTTTTCGTTAGAAATTTACGCTAATCCCGACAATATGTCTATCTTGCGATGAATAAGGTTCGATTACAAAAGCATAATTAACACCTATTTTTATATTATCAAAATTTTTGAAATATGAAAAGCCAAAAGAAGGATTTGCCGGATAATCCGAGTTGCTTAAATTATATTGATCAATTCCGGTCCGTAAATAAAAATCATTAAAAATATTATATTCAATGCCGGCGCGTATAATATTGGTTCCGGCGTTGCTATTTTCAAATTCAGCAGATGCAATTATCCCTAAATGATTATTTGTATAACTTACTCCGATTTTTTTAAGAAGAGGAAAACTATCTGTTGAAGTTGAACCTTGCTCCTGGTAAATCGGAGAAGTATCCCATTTATATTTGCTGTTCAAATCAGAAATTACAAATGAGATATTCCATTTATCATTTAATTTATATAAACCGCCTAAGTCAATTCCAAAACCTGAAGATGAAATCTTATCGTAAAGCCTGTAGTAATAAAATTTCAATTCTATGCCCAAAGCAAACTTGGGAGAAAATCTATTTGCTAATCCAAGGAAGAATTGATTTTCCGATGTTGAAAGCGGACCGGTTGGATTTCCGGAATTATCTCTTCCGTCAATATTTGAAACTCCGGAGTTAATAATCCCAACACTAATTCCAGCAGTTGATCTTGGTTTACGATTAACATTATCTGAATCGCTCTTAGAATAAAAATCAAAATGCCTGGTGAAGCTTAAAAAATTTAGCGATCTATCGAGAGAAAGGAATGAATAAGAAGTTTGGAAAGAATTATTTTCCTGGAAAACAGATAAAGCCGGATTATAATACGAAACTAAATTACCGCTGGTTACTGCTGAAAGGGCGTTTCCCATGCCCATTCCTCTAGCGCCAAAACCCATTCTAGAAAATGCGCCTGGCATGCTGCTGATTTCAGAAATTTTTGGCTGAGCAATGCTGATAGCACTTATAAATAAAAATATTCCTAAGATTTTTCTTTTCAATTTTTTCTCTTAATGTAAAACAAGAATTTTTCCGAATATTGGATTTTGTGAACCGGCATCTACTCTGTAAAAATAAACTCCGTTAGGAACGAAGTTCCCGTTGTTGTCTTTGCCATCCCAATAATCAATAACTTCACCGGAATTATTTATTGAACGAACTTGAGTTCCGCGAGGTGCATTTTGAATTACTGTTCTTACGACGTGCATATCGAAATTTAAAATTCTAATTGTAACCGGGACATCATTTCCGTTAGGATTGTATTTGATCTTCAGAATATCAGTTCTTGGATTAAACGGATTCGGAAATGCATAAGAATCATTTGACGAAGATAATGGCTGCGAAGCAAAATAAACTTTCCAATTACCCTGCCACATTCCGCCGGTTTCATCTATTCTTGCAAGTCCGTCATCAGATCCAAGCCAAACTGTATTTCCTTGAAATGCAGCGGCATAATAAATTGTAGTTGCAATTGTAAGACCGCTTGCCGGGTCTTTAACAGAAGTCGGCAGAATCCAATTCGTGCCGTTATCAGAAGTCCGGAATGCACCATCGTTTGTTGCAGTAATAACTTGATTATTTTTTACCGCAAAGTTCCATGCAGTTTCTTCACTTAAAGTTGTTTGCCAATTCAAGCCGCCATCAGAAGAAAAGCTGACACCGGAGAATTCATCTGTTCCTTCGGCACGTCTTGTTGCTGCCCAAATGGTGCTATCGGTTTTATTGTATGCTAAAGCGACAACCCAATTTCCGCTGATTGGATTTGACTGATTCGTGTGAGTGAATTTTGTCCATGAAGGATATTGACTATTTGCATCGGTTGTTAAGTTTAGTCCACCTGCTGTTCCAGCATAAATTGTTGAATCATTTATCGCAAGAATTGAAAAACCTTCTAAATTTAAATTATCCACTTTACTAATTATCCCAGCTACAGGTGAATAGTAAAAATTAAGCGTATCGCTTGGTTTAATTGAATCAAGATTATCCGGTGGAAGAATTACACGCTGCCATTTATAATTCGGGTTAGCAGCCAAACTGTCAATCGGGGCTTTTCGCACCCCACCTGCAAACGTTGCAATCCATATTGTACCCTGTGTAAACGTCATATCAAAGATAATATTTTGTTCAGGAACAGTAACTGGTAATGCACCGAGATGATTAATTCCGTAAACCACCACAGAATCTGAATCTTTATCTACAGGCTGTGGTATCGTATTCCATGTATGTCCATTGTCAGTTGTATATCTTAATCCACTGCCAGTTTGAACAGGACCTTGCGAAGTATTTTCATCATGAGCAGTTGCAGCCCAAAGGGTACCTCTATAATAACCAATAGCAGAAATACTTTCCGTTCCAAAAGTTTGGTCGTTGGTAAAGTTAGTCCAATTGTTTCCAGCATCAGTGGTCATGCTCAATCCTTGTCCGGTAGCAGCCCAAACGGTATCACCAACAATTAAAAGATCTGTTATGCTGTTATTTGCAGGAGTAGAATTTAATTCCTTTCTTGCAGCGGAATGATTCCAAGAAAGATCAAAGGAACTTGGGGAAAATTGAGGGAAAGAATTCCCTGAAATTAATATAACTGCGGTAATCAATAAGAATATTTTCAATTTCATTTAACAACCAGATTGTGAGATATAGTATTGCTGAGCAGCCCGCCTCTATCTTTTGCCTGGAAAACAAATTTCCAAGTGCCAGTTTGCTGACCTGAAGGTATTGTCAACATATTAGTAAAAATTCCATCATGTGCAGTAACATCTCCGGTTACACCTGTGTCGCCATTATCGGATAAAGGAAATTCTGAAATTCCCTGGCTGTTAACAACGAGTGTTCCATCAGGCCGGTACAGTTGGTAATAGACAGAAGTTATATCGCTTAATCCATTCTGATCTTCAGCTTTAACAGTGAACGTAAATGATTTTCCAAAGCTTGTTGAATCAGGCATTGTTAAATTTGAAAGTACCGGAGCCACATTTGTTTGGCCATTATCAAACGCAAAAGAATGATAAGCTGCAAGGCTATTGTTATTCAAAATATCAGTAACAAAAAATTGTATCTGATAATTTCCTTTTGGGTAATAATGACTAAGGGGGAATTTGTTGGAATAAATGCCGTCACTTTTTACTGTGTCACTGTTGTCTTGAATATTTCCATTATCATACAAAATGATAGGAGATAAATTTATTTGGTTCATGTCTGAATCAAAAACATTTGCATAAACGGAATTAATATCCTGTGAAGAATTAAACCCAATGCTTAAGGTCATCAGCGAATCTGAAGTTTGATAAGTAAAAGAATCAACTGTATTTATTTTCGTCACTTGAAAATTAACAGGCTGTGTATCGATTACTGAATTAAAATCCCTTTTACATCCCCAAAAGATGAAAGGAATTAGTATGAATATGATTTTTTTCATCTACCCAAATATTTGTTATTAAATGACTTCGCTCAAGGGAAAAAATTTTCTACTATTATCTTTTACCCGATAGACACCATAAATGGTGTTGGTGAAAATGATATAACCAGAATAATGAAACTTAAATAGCCGACAAATTTTCTTTTATTATCTAATTCACTTTCATCGGGAACTACAGGATGCTTTAGCTTAATTACAAAAAATAAAAGCAAAGCCCAAAGTAGCCAGCCAACCCACCCGAAGTTAGTTTTTAGATTAAATGAAGTTTCAATTAATCCTAATAAACCTAACACCATCAAAATAGCAAAAGAGATTACGGCTATTTTATAATGATTCTTTTCTCCAAACATTGTATATGAAATATGTCCGCCATCCAACTGACCCACAGGAATCATATTCATTGCAGTTACAAAAAGTCCGAACCAGCCGACACATAAATACGGATAATGATAAACTTCAGACATTGGCGGGAAAAATTGTCCCGGATGAACAAAAATAAGTTTAAAGAAAGAAAAAAGAATTGTGTTACCAAATGATAAGTCAATTGCGTTTTTCCCATAATCCGGTGAAAAGAAGTCCGGATGAATCGCAAGCAAATAATTAATTCCCGGAACATGAGTGAAACCATAAGTTAAAACAATCAGGCACGCTACAAAGCCGGCGATAGGCCCAGCAACACCGATATCAAACATAGCTTTCTTTGTGTATATCGGCGACTTGGTTTTTATTACTGCACCCATTGTTCCAAAATTAATGAATTCAGGAAGCGGCGGGAATGGAATATAAAACGGCAATGTTGCTTTCACTTTATGATAAACTGCTGCAAAGTAATGTCCAAACTCGTGGCATGATATAATGAACATAATTGAAATTGAATACGGAAGTCCCTTCAATAAAAAATGATATTCATAAGGCCCAGGTTGGTTACTTATCCACTGCGCACCGGAAATTGTTGTAGTTATAAATGTTATGATAAATAATCCAATATGAAGGAGATAATTTTTCTTATCTGTTTTTTCAACTTCGGTGCTAGGTTGGTTTTCATATATGTCGCTGGAAAATTCGGGCATCTTATAAATCCACATTTATTCCGAAAGATGGATAGCTTTCATTCAAATTATATAATTCTCCTTGAATACTTTTGCCCGAAATGTAAGAATAAATCAAACTAAAACCTTTGCCATTATATTTCCCAAATTTAATTCCGGCCATAAAAATATTATTGCCTGAGTATTTATCGATCTTTGATAACTTGAAATCATCAGCAATGAATGGAGAAACATTTTTTGATAATAATGAGTTCAGGTAATAATCGAATCCGGCTTGATAAATTTCTTTTCCAATTGTATTGGGAATGACGTGAAAAAGATAAGTCATGCCGGCATAAAATCTTAAACTATTAATTTGATAGAAAGGCAGCAGTTCAACAAATTCCCTGCTGTAAACAAATGGCTGAAGACTGTCTCTCCATTCGCCAGAAGTTTTATCAAATCTTCCATCGACTATATGTGCGCTAATATGACTGAAGCGAAAACGAAATCCGAATTGTTTATTACCATCCAATACTTTGTAGCCGCTGTTTAAGCCGAAGAAATAATCTATTGTTTCAACTGGGAAGCGAAAATTATTTTCACTTCGTAATCTTGTATAAGTGAAAAGATCAGCGCCGAATGAAATTCTATAATCGTTAGTTTCAATTTTATAAATATCGCTTGATGTTCCAATATCCAGTCGAAGCTTATCTTGATTAATCAAATATGAAACTCCTGCTCGAGGCTCTAAAATATTGGCTGTAAACGGCTGAATGTTTAATCCGCTTGGGAACCAAATTACCTTTGTTTGAGATTGAATTAATGCTGATATAAAAAATAAAATAGAAAGGATTAATAATTTCCGCATTTAGTGTAATTCCAGATTTGAATGATTTTTTTTCTTGAGTTTCTGTTTAACTAATTTGTTGTATCCATACTTCAGCTTTGAAGGTAGGCTGGCAATTGCGTACGAGTTTGTCGGGAAAGCAAATGATGGTTCGAAATAGCAGTTGACTGTACAACCTTTACAAAATTCAAATCTGCCTTCCATCTTTTTATAATATTTTAACTTTTCAGTTTCTCTAATTTCTTTAATCGGACGATCGATAGTGATTCGTTCGTTGCTGAAATGATAGCAAGGCAACATGATTTCATTGTACGGAGAAATTACGATAACTCTTGATACTGCTTTGCAAAGCGGTTTGTTAATATCATTGCCGCCGTTTCTTCTTAACTTCAAATATGCGTTGTTCAAGTAGATATTTATTTTACCTTCAGCATACGATTCAATAAAATCCATAGCTTCATCATTTAATCCTGGATTACCGAAATAAGAAAATACCGGATTAACGATTAAAACTAAATCATGTTTTACAGCTATCTCATGCATTTGCGGAAGCTTCTTATAAGTTTCGTTTGTAACTGTGAATAAGATATCCGGAAATTCGCCGAGTGATTTTGCAATATCGATACTTTTGGAAACATGATTGTAACAGTTTACTTTTCTAATTTTATTATGTTCTTCTTCATCAGGAGAATCTAAAGAAAAGTGCAACAGATTTATTTTCCCGGCAAGTTTTTCTGCAAACTTTGGATAAAGCAGACCATTGGTTGTAATGCTCGTCTGCATATTTAATTCTTTTGCATACTCCGCCATCAAATGAATGTCTTTATGAAGAAGTGGCTCGCCACCGGTTAGGTCAATGAACTTAACACCAAGCGACGCAAGCTGGGAAACATTTAATTTAAAATCATCAAGCTTTGCGTAAGGCGTCTTAATAAAATCATCATGAATTCCGAAATGACAAAACTCGCAGTAAGCATTACAACGGTAAGTAACATAATAATTACACAAGAGAAGCATTAATATTCTCTTCCCTTCCAAATAACTTTTCTGTTAATTGCCAGAATAAACGGAAGAGCAACAACATAAATCAAATAATAAATTTGAAAGTGTAAGAAATATTTTAAGTTCTTTGTCAAATCCAATTTCTGATGAATAAAATAAAGCACAAAATAATCTATGGTTAATTTAAAGACCGCCAAATATAACCATACAGGCGAGAAAAATAAAGGAGTTAATAAGAAGCACAGATTAGTTAGAAATCCCCAAGCCATTACCATATAACCGCGTAGTGGAACTTCGAGTCCGCCGACAGCCCATCTTTTTTTCTGACGAAATAAACTTTTAAAATCATTACACGGAATTGAAGTAATAAGAGTCTCTTTATCTAATGGAAAAATTATTTTGTACTTTCCTAAACAATAAATTGACCATAGTAAATTAAAATCTTCCGTAACACTGAAAGGAAGATTTTCATATCCGCCGACTTCTTGATAAGCTTTTTTTCTGTAGGACATATTATTTCCTATGCAGCTTATCGGCTGTTTAAGATTTATTGTTCCAGCAGCGACGGTAAGTAAATAAATAAAGTCAATTGCCTGCATGCCGCTGAAGCCGTTAAATGTGTTTTGAGTTGTAAAGCCATTTACAGCTCCAATGTCTTCTTTATAATATGAAGCTGTAGTCTTTACCCACAGCGGATGAACTTCGCAGTCTGCATCCGTTGTAAGAATAATTTCACCTGAAGCAATTTCAATTCCGTTTGCTAAAGCATTTGTTTTACCCTTCAGCATTCCAATTTCTTTTTTAGTAACAATTTTTTTGAACTTAGGTTTATCGGAAATAAACTTATCAATAATTTCTCCGGTTGCATCTGTAGATTTATCATCGACTAAAATAATCTCTAGTTTTCCTTCCGGATAGACAAGATTATTCAGAGAGGTTAAACACCTTAAAATATTTTCTTCTTCATTTCTGGCTGCAACAACAACCGTAGCAGGCAACAATTCATCTTCTTTGATTTTAGGAAATCTTTTTGATGTACCGATTATAAATATTACAGATTGAATAAAGTATCCGCTAAGAACAACCAGAAAAATTATTTCAAACATTCTACCGGCTCTCCGATTTCAAATCCATTATCATTCACTTTATCCAGAATAAATTTTATAGAATCTAAGATTATGCCTTTTGATTTTAAGCTGTCATGAAGAACAATTATTGAATCCTGATTTAAATAATTATCCACAGCAAATTTAACAAGATTAAAATCATTTTTATAATCACGGGTTAAAAGAGACCACATAATATTTATTAAATTTCTTTTTTTTAGTTCGTTATGAGTGATAAGATTAAACTTTCCATGAGGCGGCCTAAAATATTTTACTTTATAATTAAATTTGTCTTCCATTAGTTGATTGAAAGTGTCTATTTCATAGCTAAATTCTTTTTCATTTAATTTAGTTATTCTTTTGTGATTCATAGTATGATTACCAATCTCATGGCCGCTATTCAAAATCTCTTTCACCAATTCCGGGTATTGAATTACATTATTTCCAACGCAGAAAAATATTGCTTTGGTTTTTGAATTATCCAATGAATTCAATATTAACGGTGTGATTTCAGGTATAGGCCCATCATCAAAGGTTAATAATATTTTATTATTGGAAGTGTTCCATTTCCATTCATGAAATATTTTTTTGAAGATGAACGGCGGGTTATAGATATATTTCATCAGCCTTTAATTACTCCCACTGGTTTAAGCTTTGCAACTTTGTGAGTGATTCCTTCTTCATGCATAACATTAACAACGTCGGCAACATCCTTATATGCACCGGACATTTCTTCGGCAATTGTACGGTAACCTTTAGCTTGAATTATAATCCCTTTTTGTTTTAGTTCGTTTACAAGATCTCTTCCCTTAGCTTCTTTCATGGCTCTATGGCGGCTAAGATTTCTGCCGGCACCATGGCATGAGCTGCCAAATGTTTCTTCCATTGCTTTCTGAGTTCCGACTGCGACATAAGAATATCTTCCCATGTCGCCGGGAATTAATACCGGCTGTCCGATTTCTTTATATTTAACTGGAATCATTTTGCTGCCAGGTGGGAATGCTCTGGTAGCGCCTTTCCGATGAACACAGACTTTTTTCATTTCGCCGTTGATGTTGTGTTCTTCTATCTTTGCAATATTATGACAGACATCGTAAATAAGCTTAAAGCCGAGTTCCGATTCTTTCATTCCAAATGTACTTAGAAAAATTTTTCTTGCAAGATGCATTATAACTTGACGATTATTCCATGCAAAATTAGCCGCGGCCTGCATTGCTGAAAGATAATCTTTCCCTTCTTTAGAATTCAACGGCGCACAAGCAAGCTGGCGATCCGGCAGCTTAAAGCCATATTGATCACTCGCTTTTACAAGAACCTTCAAATAGTCATCGCATATTTGGTATCCCAAACCCCGGGAACCGGTATGAATCAAAATAACTAATTGCCCTTTGAACAAACCGAATAATTCTGCTGCCTGCGGATGAAATATTTCTTCAACGACATCAACTTCGAGGAAATGATTTCCAGAGCCAAGAGTTCCAACTTGATCAACGCCTCTTTCAATTGCATGCTGGCTTACAACTTCCGGATCAGCGTTCTTCATTGTTCCGCTTTCTTCGGTAAATTCAATATCAGAAGGATTTCCTAAATCATTTTCCAGCGCCCATGAAGAACCTTTATGCAAAAGATGTTTCATTTCTTTTGAAGATAGTTTTTTTATTGCACCGCTTGAACCAACTCCGGTTGGAATATTATTGAAAAGATTTGTAATAAGTTTTCCAATTTTATCATTAACGGAATTATATTCTAACGAAGTAACAGCTAGCCGAACTCCACAGTTAATATCGTAACCAACGCCGCCGGGAGAAATAACACCTTCATCCAAATCAGTTGCAGCAACTCCGCCGATTGGAAAACCATATCCCCAATGAATATCCGGCATTGCCAAACTGTATTTTTGAATTCCGGGAAGATGAGCAACGTTAATTACCTGCTGCAAAGCATCCTCATTTTCCATTGTTCGTTTGAGCATTTCCTTTGATATGTAAATTCTACCGGGAACACGCATTTCACCGGCAGCGGGAATTTCCCAAACATTCTCTCTAATTTGTTTTATATCTGTGTCGTTAATTTTCATGGCTAGCTGCAATTAAATATCAAAGACAATGCGCGTTAAAAATTTACCATCTTTATATTTTACATCCATCTGATGAAATGTAACTGCCTTAATTTCAATTTTGATATTGTACTTTTGCGTGTCAAATGGAATTCCTAAAATAACAATTCTTAAATTCCATTCTTTTTCTATTTTAATTATTTTAATTTGTTTTACGCCGGTTGTTATCCACTTACTGCCTAGCAATAAATAATTCAGCTCTGAGAGGAAATGAACGAGTAACTCTTCAATTGAATTATCATTAAATTCTAAAACTTTTTCTTGCAGGTTGTCAAAGCCATGTTCATCGACAACTGAATCTCTCCAAGCTTGAGCTGATACGATAAATAAATCTTCATAATTTTCTGCAGAAACTTCTACAGCTATATCGGCAGTATGATCTATATATTTATAGTTACCGGTCATAAAATAAAAAGATAATTTGTCAGCCGGTGTAATTTAAGGATTATTTATAATAAAATAATTTACCGCATGATTTATATTGGTTTGTAATATTAAAGTTGAGGTCATTTCATCAACTATTCTTAAATTTACATCTCATATTTTCAAAATTAAATTATAAATGAAGCATTTACACGAACATCAAAAAGGATTGTTAGCAGTTTTTGCAGCCGGACTATTGTGGAGTACCGGAGGAATTTTTATAAAGCTTGTTCCGTTTTCTCCATATCAAATATCATTTTTCAGAAGTTTTTTTGCAGCGATTGTTTTTCTAATAATCTTTAAGAAAGAAATTTTTTATGCAAACCTTTTCACTTTTATAAATGCAATTTTATATTCGGCAATTCTGATTTTATTTGTCATAGCCACAAAAACAACTACAGCCGCAAACGCAATCTTTCTTCAATACACTGCGCCGATTTATGTTTTGATATTTGAGCCGCTAATCAACAAGACTAAATATGAAAAAATAAATGTCATAACCATTGCTGTATGTTTTATTGGAATGACAATGTTTTTTATGGGCAAAGTTTCTCCCGGTTATATGCTGGGCAATATTCTCGCATTACTTTCGGGAGTCGCTTTTGCAGCATTCCTGCTTGGAATGAGAAAGAATAAATTAGAATATCAGTTTAGTTCAATTTTTTACGGTAATATTTTGGTTAGTGTTATCAGCTTTACTTCATTATTTAGTATTTCAAACTTTACTCTTACTAATTTTCTAATGGTTTTTTATCTCGGCGTTTTTCAAATCGGAATTGCCTATGCAATTTTTAGTTATGGTTTGAAACGAGTTTATGCAATTGAGGCATCACTTATTTCAATGATAGAACCGGTGCTTAATCCGGTTTGGGTTTTTCTTGGTTACGGGGAAGCTCCTTCCTTTATGGCAATTGCCGGTGGTATTGTTATTGTTACTGCAATTTCAATAAGAGCTTTTGTATTTGAATCGCCAGCAATGAAACAAAAATTGAAAAGAAGTTAGAACATCTCACCATAACAATATTTCCTTGCTAGTAGATCCGTGAATATAAAGTTTTATTTAGTAAGATATGCTTCAATATATACATCTCTTTTAATTAAATTACCGATTATTTCTATCGGGAATAAAAAGAATAAGCTTATCCAAAATCCTTTTTTATTGGGAGTAAAACTTAAAAAATCAAATTTCCTCCCAAAGTTCCTTACATATTTTATTTCAAGATCTAATTTTCTTATCAAAAATTTTAATGAATTTAAATTAAATCCAATTACATGATATGGCGAATCAAATGGTCTTGAATAAATCGTGTAAATGTTAATGCCGCTTGAAAGAATGCTTTTTTTTTGTTTTTCAATTCCCATAGCCAAGGCTATGGGTTACTTTAAACTAATTTCAATTAACTTATATAACCATAAGAACAGCCCACGACCTCGGTCGTGGGCATACCAACATCAATAGACATTCCTTAGTCGTTTCAACGACTTTCCATAAACACTCAACCCCGAAGAAAAAAACAATATTCTTGGGGATTCATCCTCTTACTTCTTTTCATATTGTTATTATATCTTAACGCCATAAATGGCGTAACAATTTTTTCTCTTTTTATATTCCCAGTCGTAAACGACTGGGCTATTATAAGATCATTACAATGATTTTTACTAATCAATAACCGAGCTATTCATAATCCATTTTTTCATTAGCCCAGCCCTTCCAGGGCTGGGAAAAGAAATAATTAAATTACTCTGCAGGGCATTCATGCCCTTACTGCTCTACGCCGGAGGATTACCCGGTGGTTCAGGAGGCGTATCCGTTCCGCCATTCCCGCCTCTTCCGCCGCCGCCCTTCGGTATCGGCTCGAAGGCTATCAGCATCTCCGCATCATCTGCAAAATTTGCCTTTACT
>JAMCWE010000195.1 GCA_023475265.1 Bacteroidota bacterium | reverse complement strand
GGAATGACGAATAAAATGCCAGGAAGAATTGGAGATTCTCCTTTAATCGGCGACGGTACTTATGCAAATAATAAAACTTGCGCAGCTTCATGTACAGGCTGGGGAGAAAAATTTATTAAGCACACAGTTGCGTTCAATATTTCTGCTTTAATGGAATACAAAAAAATGTCTCTCAAGCAAGCGGCAGATGAAATGATCTACAAGCAGCTTCAGCCAAACGACGGAGGATTGATTGCTGTTGATAGAAAGGGAAATTACGCAATGCCTTTTAGTACTTCCGGTATGTTTCGCGGTGTTGCAACTTCAAGCGGAAAGTTTGAGGTAATGATTTGGAAATGAGATTTGATAATCCGTTTCTATTATTAAAAAAAATATTTATAAAATATATATTTTAGTAATGAGCATCATACGAAATAATAAAATTGAATTATATTTTACAGATAAATAAAATAAATATTAAAACTGGAGATTGAGATGAACCGGCCAAAACCAGGTGATTATACACCGTATTATGATAATTATATCAGCAAAGTTGAAGGTAATAATGTACTTAAAGTTTTAGAAGAACAATTAAATAATACTTTTAAATTCTTCAACAGCATACCAGAATCAAAAGGAAGTTTTTCTTATGCTGAAGGTAAATGGACAATTAAAGAAGTGATTGGACATATTATCGATACAGAAAGAGTTTTTGCATACAGGGCATTGTGCATTGCACGTGGTGAAAAAAAACATTTACCCGGCTTTGAACAAGACGATTATATTAAAGAAGGCGGATTCAACGAAAGGAAAATTTCTGATCTTGCAGAAGAATTCCGGAAAGTTAGAGAAGCTAATCTTGCTTTGTTCAAAAGCTTTGATGAAACTGCGATAAATAGAAGAGGAGTCGCCAGCGAAAAAGAAATTACTGTTAATGCTATATTATTTATTATTGCCGGACATGAAAACCATCATGCGGGAATTTTGAAATCTAGATACTTGATCTAAAACCAGAAATCATAGTTCAAATTATTTTTTGAATTTCTTTAAGAATCTTTTCCGTTGCACCTAAATTTTCTTGAACGTAAGCAAAGGAAATTTTCCCTTTCGACTCACGGTAAGAATTATTGCTGAAGAGTGTTCTAATCTGACGGTAGGCTTCTTTTTTATCTCTTATTAAAATTCCGCCGCCGCGTTTTAAAAGCTGCTGAGTTTCCTGTGAGTTTTCTATTTTTGGACCAAACAAAACCGGGATTTCATAAACTGCGGCTTCAAGAACATTGTGAATACCTTGCTTAAAGCTACCGCCGACGTAAGCGGCATGAGCGTAAGTATAAAGAGTAAGTAAAATTCCAATTGAATCAATAATAATAACTCTTTCATCTTTGTAGTTATTTAGAAAAGAGAAGCGAATTGTTTTTAATTTTCCGTTAAATTCATTTTCAATTTTTTCGAGGTGAAGTAAAGTAGGTTCGTGCGGGGCTATTATTAAAATTACATCCTTATCGAATTTGGAAAGAGTAAGGAATGCGGGCAAAATTACTTCTTCATCAGATTCCCAGGTACTTCCGGCAACAAATATTTTTTTACCTTTCAATAATTCATCTTTGATTAAGTTTTTTGATTTTGCAATTTGACTTCTTCTATAAACTCTATCAAATCTTGTATCGCCGACAGCGCAAAGCTGTTTTTCTGTACAGCCGAATATTTTAAATCCATCTGAATCTGCTTCGGATACAGTTAGAATCCGAACGATGTCACGGTACAACACTTTATGAAAGTTTTTTATTAAAGGAAACTTCCTCATCGAATTGTTTTTCATAGTTGCATCAACAATAAAGCACGGCACATCTAAATCTTTCATTGCCCAAACCATGTTAGGCCAATAATCGTAGCGCATCATTATTGCTAGACTCGGATGAACTATTTGAATAAACCTTTTTGCATTTGAATAAGTATCAAACGGAATATAAGAGATTAAATCTGCGTTCGGATATTTACGGGAGTTTTCATATCCGGAAGGCGAAAAGAAAGTAACCAATATATTTATTCTATTGTCTTTTCTTAGTTCTTCAATAATTGGCTTTGCCTGCTCAAATTCTCCGAGCGAAGAAGAATGAAACCAAATTAGTTTTTTTGTTTTATCAAGCGACGCCGCATTAAGTATTAATTCCTCAAAAATTCTTTTTCTTCCTTTTACTCCTCTCATAACTTTTTTATCAAGGAACTTGGTTACATGAATCAGAAGATATAAACATGGAATTACTGTAGAATTATAAATTATAAACCAGATTTTTTTCATTGTTAATTCAAGAGAAGTTTTAATTTTTCTAAAGCAGTTTGCGGCGTTAATTCGAGCATGCAATTAAAATGTTTTTTAGGACAGTCCTCCCTGCCGATATGAGTGCAAGGACGGCAGTTGAGGCTCTCATTTTCATAAATTATGCTTTTACTTTTATATGGAGTAAATCCGAATTCTTTTACGGTCGATCCGAAAAAAGCAAGAGTAGGAATTTTGAGCGCACTTGCTACATGCATAAGTCCGGAATCATTACAGACAATAGCAGAACATTTTTTCAGATCAACCGCAGTCATTAAAATATTACCGTTGCTGCATTGGTTTATGGAATTAGGAATTTTTTTGGAAATATCATAACATGTTTGAAGATCATTCTCGCCGCCGAAAAGAACAATCTTAAATCCATCATTAGTTAATTTATTGCCGAGTTCAATATAAAAATCTTTAGGCCACATTTTAGTGTAGTGTTTTGACCCGGGTGCAAAGCCTATTAAAACTTTTTCATCATATAATTTTGGTTTTAAATCGGAAGGAAGAAAAAGATCAAGTCCGTCTTCATCAAGCTTGAAATGATCCAAAGCTTCAGCATATCTAACAGGTATTTGCGGCGCATTCTTCAGCCTGTTTATTTTGAATTTAACAAGTAAAAATTTATCGACGGTTCTTTTATTGAATCTTACAGATGGGGTTTTTATTATTTTTCTAATTTCCGCTGATCTAAAATTATTCTGAAGATCAACCACAAAATCATATTTAGTTTTTGCTAATTGACCTAAAATAATTTTCTTTTCGTACCGTTCAGTTTTATATTCTATTATGTTGGAAAGATACGGATTAAATTTCAACAAGTCTTTGTATTCTTCTTTAAGAATAA
Organism: Bacteroidota bacterium; assembly: GCA_023475265.1. Lineage (GTDB taxonomy): Bacteria > Bacteroidota > Ignavibacteria > Ignavibacteriales > Ignavibacteriaceae > FEN-1297. The sequence goes on along the minus strand of JAMCWE010000195.1, from coordinate 589 downwards.
AGTCAATCTTTATTTCAGGATATTTTTTTTTTATCGAACGCACTAGAGGAGTTGTTAAAAGTATATCACCCAGTGAACTGAGTCTAATTATAAGAAGGTTTTTTACATCAAATAAGTTCAATAAATTTTTACCGCCTAAAAAACTTTTAATTGCAGCGTTAATTTAATTATTTCGTGCTTTTACTTCCAATTAATGTTGCAGATTTCAGCCATCTAAACTATTTTTGGAGGAAAATTTAAGGGAAATATAATGTCATCATCAACACCTCCCGGAGTAAAAAAATTTCCGGAAGATTCTATTGAAAAAAGAGTTTATAAAATAGTAGAAGACTTTAGTGAATTCTTACCAGTTGTTAACGACCGCAACCGGCTTGGCTTCTCACTTTATAAATATGTTATTGGAGAAGGCGATAGCCCTTTTGTTACTCTTAAGAATGCTAAAGTAAAAGTTAAAGGGATTTCCATCGAAGAATTAGCCGGTAAAATTTCATCGGAAATTGAACAAATAAAAAAAGGGAAATAACTTTTTTAACTTTTATTTGATAAGTCAGTTAAAAAATTTGTCAAACTTTTTAATTGTTAAATTGCT
>JAMCWE010000227.1 GCA_023475265.1 Bacteroidota bacterium | reverse complement strand
TCAGTTACGATATTTGGCGTAATTTTTTTATGACAACTAATACAGTTATCTTCTTTCGCAAAAGTAGAGATAGGGATAATAAGTATCATTAGAATTATAGAAATGTGTTTCATTGTAATTCCTCTTAGAAATATGTAATTTGATATAAGCGGACTAATTTGTCCGAGAAAATATAGTCATCATAGTATTAATTTTCAACTCTTATTTTTATTTTATTTTTTAACTCAAAGATTACAAACCTTTCTATCAGTATTTTTTGTGGTACAAATAGAGATTGTATTTTTCTCCTTGACTCCGTACTATACATATACTCCGGTATTTATTTTGGCAGTAAAGGTTGGAATTTAGAGATGACGTTTATTAAAATATTCTTCGGTATTGGTTTGGCTAAATAGGCATCAGCTCCCGCATTTAGAACATTGCCCTTTTGTTCGGGAGAGTCGTAAGAGGTAACACAAGCAATGGGTATCTTTAAAAAATCCTTATTAGACTTTAGCTCTTTAATTAAAGATAAACCGTCTTTTGAGCCGGGCAGCCCAATATCCATAATTATTAATTCAAAAATTTTATCCGATAATGTATCGTACATTGATTTTTCTGAATCACAGAAAGAAAGGTCATAGTTCTTTAACCACAACCGGTATAAATTCCGGCTGATTTCTTCATCTTCAACTATCAGAATCTTGAAACATTTTTCTTCCATCATAAAATATTATCAAATCCCTCACCTCCCCTTCATATTATATAAAATAAAAAGGACGCAACTTCCATTACATCCTTATCAGAGGCACTGGCATGCCCACACACAAAGACATAAGAAAGCGCGTCCATTTCTGGGCGCAGCCTTCTTGCTTGCTCTTGTGTGCTGAAAATTGCCAGTTTTCTGATAAGAACATAGCAAACGCTACGTTAATATTTTTAATTCAAAATTTTGCTGCTAAATAATCCTTCAACTTTTTTCTTAGTGTAAACTAAAAAGAAAAAGAATCTTATACAACTAATGTGCCTAATTATAAAAAATTCATTATAAATTTTCGTAAAATTTAATAGCGACTAAAATAGCACTTTTATTTTACCACTTGGTTCTGTGCTATAATTCCGGTATTTATTTTTTACTTCATATTTGTTTTTATCAAATCAAATTGTTATTATTCAATTGATCAATTGAATAATTTATTAAGATGATTTTATGACCGGCAGAGAATTTAAGGACTTAACATTTCAGCATCTATCAATTGTTATGAATGCATTTGCCAGTCCAAAGCGGCTGGAAATTATAGACCTTCTTTCACAAGGCGAAAAAGATGTAGATACTCTTACAAAAGAGACAAATATGAATTTTGCCAACACATCGCGTCATTTACAGATTCTAAAGAATGCTAAGATTGTCCAAAGCAGAAAAGACGGCGTAAGGGTTATCTATTTCCTTTCAAATGATGAGGTAATTAAATGCTGGAAAAATATTCAAACTCTTGCAGAACAAAATATTGCCGAATTAAGAGAAGTTATAAAGTCATTTCTTGAAGAAAGAAACGTATTTGAACCGGTATCTATTAAAGAGCTGCAGTCAAAAATAAAAAGCAATGATGTTACAATAATTGATGTTAGACCAAAAGAAGAATACATCAATGGTCATTTGCCCGGTGCAGTTTCTGTGCCAATGTCCGAGCTAAAAAGTAAAATAAAAAACTTGCCAGCCGGTAAAGAGATTATTGCTTACTGCCGTGGTAAATATTGCGTAATGGCTCCCGAAGCGGCAAAAATTTTAGCCGGAAAAGGATTTAAAACAACAATCCTACAAGAAGATGTAAATTCATGGCGCTTTGCAGGATTAAAAATTGAAACTAATTAATCATTAACTTAGGATATTTATTATGAGTTCTAAATCAAATGAATTAATTGCCGGGCTTTTTTCCGATTCTGAAAACATACAAATATTATGTTCAATCTATGAAAATGAAGTATCGGCGGATACGATAGCTAATCTTTTAAATTTAAATGAAGATGAAGTGACAAAGAAATTGGAATTACTCTATAATAAATCTCTCGTTAAGCGCAGACAAAAAGAAAATAGTATTGTCTACAGCTTAGTCAACCCAAAAGTTTGTGATTATATTTTATCGTTGAAAGATTCTATTGAATATGGGAAGGAAATATCTGCAAGTGAATAAAAAATTTATAAAACAAATTGAAAGGTAAACATGAGTAAAATTAATAACGTGAACATAGAAGGCGTTCAAGCATTCGAAACACAACTTAAGAACAATCCTTCTGAGGCAAGAAGAACTCAAGGAATCGAGGGCGAGTGGATTCTTCAAGAAGGCAGCGCGCAATTTGTTTCAAAAATAAAATTTGAAAATGGAGAAACAGAATTCATTGTTGACAACCCGAAATTTATGGGAGGAAGCGGTTCACATCCGGGACCAATGCACTACTGCTTTTACGGATTAGCTTCTTGCTACACCGGAACATTTGCAACTATGGCTGCTATGCTCGGTATAAAATTAAAAAAGCTAACCACAAAGGTTGAAGCCGATCTGAATTTTTCAAAAGTATTCGGCATTAGTGAAGAGCCAATTATGGAAGAAGTTCGTGTAATATTAACAGTAGTTAGCGATGATCCGGTAGAAAAATTAAAACAAGCCGAAGAATTAGCTTTGCAGAGATGCCCGGTGGTTTTTACTCTTAAGAATCCTGTTAAATTAGTCCCGTCTTTAGAAATATCAAATGAATAATTTGATATGAAGATAAGAGACAGCGGAATGCCGGAAGAATCTTACTGGGAAACTTTTTTTAATCCACAGTACATCCTTTCACAGCTTCAATTTGATGAGACAATTAAAGATGCAGTTGAATTCGGCTCTGGTTATGGAACCTTCACTATCCCAGCCGCTAAAATCATTAAAGGAAATCTTTATACTCTTGATATTGAAACTGAGATGATAAATAGTCTTAAACAAAAAGTTCGTGAAGAAAAAATATCCAATATAAAAATACATCAAATTGATTTTGTAAAAGAAGGAACAAAGCTTAATGATGAGTCGGTTGATTACACAATGCTCTTCAACATTCTTCATGCAGAAGATCCCATTTCATTATTAAAGGAAGCTTATCGAATTCTAAAACATAACGGCAAAGTTGGTGTGATTCATTGGATTCATTCTTCATCAACTCCAAGAGGTCCCTCTCTGGATATTAGACCAAAACCGGAACAATGTATTTCTTGGCTCAATGAAGCGGGCTTCGCTTTGGGAAGCGGTGTTATATCTTTACCGCCGTATCATTACGGCATTATTGGAATTAAAAAATAAATACTTAAACAAAAATAATAAATCAGAAATAGAGAACATTTATGAAATATCTTATCATCATTAATGACGCACCTTACGGAACAGAAAAAGCATACAATGCATTAAGACTTGCAATGCAGCTTCAAAAGGAATCCACCTCAGATGGAGAAACAAAGGAAGTTAGAATTTTCTTAATGGCTGATGCCGCAACTTGTGCTTTGCCAAATCAAAATACTCCCGCTGGATACTATAATATCGAACGAATGTTGAAGTCAATATTAAACAAAGGCGGACACGTAAGAATTTGCGGTACGTGTGCAGATGCGCGAGGAATTAAAAATCTTCCCTTGATTGAAGGCGCACAAATCAGTACTATGGCTGAGTTAGCTGCGTGGACGGTGGATTCGGATAAGGTTATAACCTTTTGAAGAATTTCAATGTGGATTGGAAATAAATTTATAAAACAAATGAAAACAGCATTATAGGAAATCCATTTACTTATTGTTCACATATCAATACTTTTCAAAAGCTCAATCGCAATATTAGAACTTTCAAGCCGCATTATGCTTTCTTCAGCGCTTCCGAAGCTTAGAAGATTTATGCTACCATACCAAACAATCTTTTGATCAATCACTGCAAATTTCTGGTGAATATTTGATTTGAATAATAAGTTGATACCTTCCTTCTTTAATGTATCAAGAGCGTGCTTTAAAAATAATCTATCCTTTTCCCTGTAATCTTCCGGCGGTCTCGTTAAAATAATTACCTTAACATTATTACTTACTGCTACTCTTAAATGTTGAAGTAATTGTTCAGACCGTCTTTTTGAAACAAAAGGGCTGACAATGAAAATTTCTTTCTGTGCGTTCACAATATCGCTGCTATAAACCGGCAAGAAACTATCCTTGTTAAAAATAAAATTAATCGATTCCGCTGTCCCGCCTTGCAGGATTTCTCCTTTCGCTTTATAACCAAACGAAGCATAACCGTTGAGTCGTTTGTTGTACATCTTCTCAAGCATTCTAACATGAATATCGACATAATCATAAACTTGAACTTCATTTTTATTTTCATATAATCTATTAAGCCTTCCGGCATATTGCTGCAAAGTGCCTCTCCACGAAATGGGCATCGTCAAAAATAAAGTATCAAGCCGCGGCTCGTCAAAACCTTCACCAATGTATTTACCGGTTGCAACCAACGTTAACGGCTTCCCCGGCGGTGTCTCGGAAATTCTTTTTAATGTTTCTCTTATTTCTTTTACACCGGTTTTTCCTGTCAGAGTTTTTACATCCGGAATTTTCTCATTCAGCATTTTTGAAAGAAGTTCAACATGAGCGGTTCTTTCTGTTAAGACAAGAGAGCTTCTGCCGCTATTATAATTTTTTATTACATCACCGGCAATAAGCTGGTTGCGCATTTCATTCACCGTTAATTCGGAATACAGATCTTGTATTGTTGGTGTTTTCTCATCTTTATCTACCGGCACTCTGTAGCTTGTAAATCTTGGAATAACGAAGTATTCAAAGGGTCTTTGTCCGGCTTGCGCTTTTGCCTCAACTTTGAATCTTACAGGTCCGCAATGCATAAAAATAATCGGATGATGTCCATCCAATCTTACCGGCGTTGCAGTTAACCCATAAACAAATTTTGCGTGAACGTTTTTTAGTATCTGTTCAAAGCTAAACGCCGGAACATGGTGGCATTCATCGACAATCACCATTCCGTAATTTTTAATAAAATCTTTTATTTCATTTTCTCTGTATAATGACTGTATTATAGCAACATCAATAATACCGGTTAAATTTTCTTTACCGCCGCCGAGTTGCCCGATTAAAGGCTGCCGCTTCTGTCTTCCCCGCTTTTTCTCAAGTACAGGCAATTCTTCCTTAATATTTAGAAACTCCGATAGCTTCGTTATCCATTGCGAAAGCAGCTGCTGCCTGTGGACCAGCACAAGTGCATTGGTTTTTCTTTCTGCAATCAGTTTAGCTGCTACTACCGTTTTCCCGAACGCTGTGGCTGCGGCTAATACTCCGTTATCATATTTTATAAGCTCATTTATTGCTGTAAGCTGATCGTTCCTTAACTTCCCGTTAAACTCAACATTAATATTTCTACCATGATTAGTTTTATCCGCAATTTCTATATCGACATCAAATTCATTTAATAAATTTTTTACATCTTCTTCACAGCCCCTCGGCAGACAAAGATATTCTTCTGTTTCATCAGAGCAAGAAATAATTCTCGGCTTGTTATAAGTAGTCATTCGCAACGCTTGAGCTTTGTAAAACTCCGGATTCTTAAATGCCGCTAACCGTTTCAATACATTTAATGCCTTTTGAGAAACGCCATTCTTCAGTACATAAATCATATTTGCTTTTACAAGATTTATTTTATCCGGTAAGTCATTTTTTGTCAAATGAACTGTCTGAGATTTCTCCCACGGCTTAGGTGTTTCTTCATCGTCTTTTCTCAACACTCCTAATTCGTTTCCATAACAGTCTGAGGAAAGTCTTGTTGTTAATGTTACAATTGAATCTCCCGGTATTTTTTTTATTGAACTCAAAAACTCCCACTGGTCATCATACGGTTTAAAATTCTCATCGATAAAAACGCTGTTGCCTTTTTTTCTTGCCGTCATTTGAAGCGGAAGGGCAATCAAATTTCCGAATCCGCCTTTGGGCATTGTATCTTGATTAGGGAAAAATCTGTCGTAAGATTTGAATTTGATTTCATGTCTTTTGTTCATTGAATAGGTAAGTAAAGAGGTTCCAAATTTCCTTGCTAAAGCGGCAGATATTGGCTCATCAAAGAAGAACCAAGCATGAGCGCCGTTCCCCGAACGGGAGCGTTCAACCGCAAATGGAATATCAAGCTCATTGCATATATTTCTCAATAGCGAAATATCTTTTTCCCAGCCTGCTTGCCGCATGATTCTATCAGCAGGCAAGCCTTCATCATCAAAATCAATAGCTAAGAAATAACAAGTTTCATCAAGCTGCATGGGATAAATGCCTGCAACTATGTTTCCCCTTAAATGTTCGTCAATAACTTTTTCATTTAGAATCTGAAATGATTTATTAGCGCATTCCGAGCATTTTATTTTCGGCTTGCTGCATATCCCGAGTTTCCATTCGTTAAGACAAACAGGCGAATAACCTGAAGCGCCGTTTCTATTTTGCCATCTTTTAGCGAAGACATCTTTTCTTCCTTTAAAGAGAGACATAAATAATCTTATCTTAGAATCGGGACTGCTGTTTTGATTAATTGAAGAAATATTTTCATGATGTGTTTCTGCCTCTGATGAATTTATAAATCGATACGAAGCAGTTGGTGTCTCAGTTGCAATTATTGTTTCATCAAGATGAGAGGGCATTTGCCTATCCAGCAGGAAGCTGTCAAGCTGCTCTTTCAGCTTTTTATTTTCCGCTTCTAGTCTTTCGTTTTCGATAAGCAGAGACTGAATCGTATCAAGCAGAGACATATTATTATTTTTGTCGTCAGTCATTGTTGTGCTTTTCAATTCAATATGAAAATAGAAAGAAATAGGGTAAGAAGAAATATTAGGGGTAAGGATTTTGTATTTTAAGTTATTGTGCCTTTCAACTCTTTTCGGTAAGTTAAATATAGAAAGTTCTAAGTTATTGTAAAAGAATATTACTATTAAGGTGTCACTTAATCACGGAATTGATTGTTAGAGAAAGTGATAGTAATTAGGAAAGTAAGTGGTAAAATGAAAAATTTGTTAAGCCGAATAACCATTGACCCCGAAATATGTCATGGTAAGCCTACTATCCGGGGACTAAGATATCCAGTTGAAAACATGCTTGAATTAATGGCATCGGGAATGAGTGTGGATGAACTGCTTAAAGACTACCCGGATTTGGAAAAGGAAGATTTTTTAGCTTGTTTAGAATACGCAGCTAAACTTTCACATGTAAAAAGCATTTATAAAACAGCCTCGTGAAATTTTTAATTGATGCGCAACTACCAAAATCATTATCAGAGTTTTTGAAGCACAAAGGCTTCAATTCAATCCACACTTTAGAACTTCCCGGGAAAAATAGAACTAAAGATATTCAAATTATCCAAGAAGCAATAAAAGAAAACCGAGTTGTCATTAGTAAGGACAATGATTTTTTAGATTCTTTTCTGATAAAGTCTGAGCCACCTAAACTAATAATGGTAAGGACGGGTAATATCTCCAATAAAGAACTACTAAAAATCTTTGAAAATAATCTTGATAGGATTACAGCAATGTTAGCCAAAAGTAATTTAATTGAAATCAATAGAAGAGACATTGCTGAGCGAGATTAAAATAAGTTTGTATTAGGAAAACCAATGAAACAAAAACGAAAACCCAAAATCCGGAAGGATCATAAAGGAGAATATATTCTCCGGATATATTTTGTAAGAGGGAAAATGAAAAAGGAAAAGATATATGTAATCGACGGAATTCCAGTAAAAGAATTCTACCTTCAAAACGCCGACCCGATTACGCTTTTACAAAATGGAGATTATGATGTATTAAATGAACAGGGGTATTGAATTTGCGTTATAATTTTTCAAGGTCATCTAAGTCTTTATAGCGCCCGGAAGCAGCCTTATTTTTTTTCAAATCTTGAAGGTTGATAAAATTGATATTTACATTATCAAGTGTAACAGTCTGACGATTGTTGAAGCATTCCTCAAAAGATACGCCTGAAATTGTCGTTAGTATTTCAATTCGCATTGGCGGGATTCCAATTCTGGTTACTTGATTTTTCTTTGTAAATAATTCAATTGAGAGGGTTGGAACATCAAATCCAAATTCTTTAAATACCTCTACAATATTAACGGCATTTTCTTTTTTTCTGGATATCCATATCTCCTGTAGCTCTCGGATAGCCATAATAACCAACCGCCCAGCCTCCGATTACTAAATATTCAATTTGTTTTGAATTCAGCAGTTTCAAAAACTCGCTGAAGTCTTTCGGTAGACGGATCATAGTTATACATTAATTGTCTTAAAAATTCTACAGCATGTATACGTTCCACAGGAGATTTTGAAAGCCAGTACTTTATATCATCATCGTTTTTATCCAAAGAAATTACAGAGAATGAGTTTCTATCTACTTTTAGGAAATCTTTTTTCATCACTTTTTGCATTGCTTTTTCTTTTTTATAAAGATAATTAAAATATTATAAGAATAAAACTGAATTACTTATAATAATAGAATAAATTATAGTGCCTTCAAAATCCCGGCAGCTTAAATTTCATAGTAACTTCGCCGGTTTCGCGGTTTACTGTTATTCCTTTTCCTTCTGTAATTAATTCTTTGCCTGTAGCCATTTTAAATATGCCGTTTAAGAATTGCATTCCTTGATTTAAAGTGGTTTCTATTTCCTGCGGTTCGGGTGTATGCTGTTCTGTTAAATCATCTTTAGTAGAAATTATTTTTGAAATAGTTGTGCCTGCATTGCCTGATTTAATTTTTTCATCAAGCAGTACAGTCTCTTCAATCAATTCACCGGCACTCTCAGCCTCATTTACAATTTCTACTTTTGTTTCTTCAAAGGATTCATCATGCACAATCTCGGGAGCTTCGACAGGCTGAATCATCTTATTAACCTGCTCAATAAATGTTGATCTTCCCTTAGCTGCAAAATCTACTTCCTCCGTTAAGTTGGCGTTATTTAATACTGCATTGAACAAAGCTTCTTTAACAACAATCCCGTTTGCGATATTATGTTCTATGCTGTTCTGTGCGACCATATTTATAGCGGTTAATTTTGGACTTACCTGCCCGATGCGGTTTATACGTCCGATCCTCTGATTTTTTTTTGCGGGATTCCAGGGCAAATCAAAATTGATTACAGTATCTGCAAACTGCAAGTTTAATCCCGTGCCGCCTGCTTCGGTTGAAAGAAATACAAGCGTGTCCGGGTTATTTGCAAATTCGTCTATCAAAAAGCTTCTTTTATTTACCGGCACGTCTCCCGATAGAGTAACGTATTGAATGCCGTTTGTCTTCAGCATCTTACCGATTAAATGAAGCATCGTTTTCCATTCGGAAAAGATTATAACTTTCCTTTTCCGGTTTTTGATGCTCAGCTTTTCTAAAAGTATAATTTCCAATTCATCTAATTTGGGAGAGTAATTTGTTTCCTTATCAATAAGAAAAGTTGAATCGCATACCATCCTCATGCTGGTAAGTATTTGCTGGATGCGCTGCATGTCGTAAAAAGTTTTATGTTTTTTATGCAGAATCGGAGCCAGCGATCTTGCGAACCCGGCATGAATTTCCGCCTGAGCTTCGTGAAGCACAACCGGCACCGTTACTTCTTGAACTGCCGGCAGCTCTTTCAAAACATCCGCCTTCTCACGCCTGATAACATAATCGGCTAATTTATTTTTTAGTTCTTGTAAATTAAAATAGCCGGTTACCATGTTCCTCTTGTCCTTATCGAAATAACAATGGTTCATTGAAAACTCCCACTGCGGCGCTAACACTTCGGGATCAACAAAATTCATTATCGAATATAAGTCCAGCAAATTGTTTTCAAGCGGAGTTCCGGTAATTACTAAAGAATGCTTTTTGGGAATTGATTTTACAGCGTGTGAAGTTTTCGTATCGTAGTTCTTTATTTTCTGTGCTTCATCAAGTATTATCATGTCTGGCGGATACTGATGAATAATAGTAATATCCCGCATTACGGCTTCGTAGTTTGCGATGAGAAAAAATTCACCGGCGCTTTTGTAGATAGAATGTCTATCGCTTCGCACTCCCTCAATGATGAGCGCCTTATCGCCGGTAAAGCGTTCGATTTCCTTTTTCCATTGATACTTTAGAGATGCCGGACAAATTATTAACGCCTTGTTTAGACCATAAATATCTTTTTTCAAAATCGCAACAGCAATTGCTTGCAGCGTTTTTCCTAAGCCCATTTCATCTGCAATAATGTTTCCTTTCTTAAATAAAGAAAACAAAATGCTCTCCTTCTGGTAATCGAACAGCTTAGCTTTTATTTTTGAAAAGTCCGGTGTTATCTTTTCGCTAAGTTGTTTGAGCGATTGCGTATCAAAATATTTATCTATTTTTTCATTTACTTCCGGACGGATTAAAATCGATTTATATTCTTCAGCTTCTTCAATGAACTTTAAGAATTCGGAATATCTTTCAGGCATGATGTACTGGCTGCCGTTTGGGAATCCATCCCGACTTTGTCGGGGAAAATATTTGTGAATTAAAGTGTCTACTTCCGGCTGAAGATTTCGTTCGTAAAAATAAGTGATATTATAATCGTAATGAGGATCGCAATAGATTTCGACGAAAGGATAATCTTGATTGGTTAATGATTTTGAATTCTTAAATTTCTTGTTCAGGTAGTCCGAAGCAAAAATCAAATGCTTGCAAGTTCCAAGCTTGTTGGTCTTAAAATCGGGGCACGAGCAATATCCGCTGCCTGCTGCGAAATCTCTGATGGTAATTTCATAAGTTCTTCCTTCCTCTGTTTTGATTTTATGAAAGCCGTGAATATTTTCTGCCAAACGAATTTCAAATTTTTCCTTGGCGGCTTTTTCCTGTCTTTCTTTCAATACCCGTTTTATCATTTCTTTTTTTGTGTACTTACTGCTTATAGAGGATGCTTTATTTTTTGCTTCATCAAATTTAATTCTAAGCATGATAAGCGCAGCAGCAGAGTGCGGGCAGCAATCAAAATGTGAATCGCAATTACATTGAATTGACAGCTCGCTTTGCGAAGAAGACTTCTTTTCAGACGGCAAAATTGTTACATGAAAATCATCAAACCGGTCTTCAACAATAAAATTAAATCTATTATCCGACTCGCTGACAAGAGTACACATTTCGTTGTCGATTAAACTTTGTCCTCTGCGAAAAACCGTTTCGGATTTAACATACTTTTCTTTGATTTCAAGAATGTCCGGTACTGAAAAATCGAATTTCATATTTACGCCTTTGCTGATAAATAAAAATTTTAAGTTGAAATAACTTATATCTGCTTTCTGAATGGCAAAATTAAGTCTTCAGTAATAAGTAATCAATAACGGTTGATAGAAAATGCACAGGCAGAATTTTGATAAGGTTATAACTTTTTAGTTTTTATAGTTTTGTAAACTAAATTATATTGATCAAAGGAAAGCTGACAATAAACTTTGTACCGATTTGCAAATTATCCTCAACCTTTATTGTCCCTTCCATTGAAAGTACAATTGTTTTTACCAAACATAATCCTAACCCATAACCTTGAACGCTTCCTTTTATTGAAGAAGCTGTACGGTAAAACTTTTCAAATATTTTTTCTTTCTCTTCGTCAATAATTCCAGTCCCAAAATCTTCAACGCTAATTTTTACATTATCATCTACCCTTTCTGCTCTGACAATTACTCGGCTTTTATCCGGTGAATATTTGATAGCGTTGTCAATTAGATTTTCCAAAACTATTTGAAAGCCCTCATAACTTCCGCGCAGATAAAGATCGCCGCCTATTTCATAATCAATATTTTGATTCTTGAAGACCGGTTTAATCAGCTCGTTAATTACTTGCGATATTTTGAACACGCTTTTATACTCTTCAGTGTTGCTGCTGTATTTAGCAATTACCAAAAGCGATTTAATTATGCTGATCATTTTATCTGTCTGTACATTCAGCATTGTTAATGTTTCTTTATATTCTTCCGGTGCTCTATCCCGCTTAAGAATGTATTCCAGTTCTGTCTTAACGGCAGTAAGCGGAGTCATTAATTGATGTGATGCGTTATCTGTGAATTGCGAGATTTGATTTATCTGAGCTTCAAGTCTTGTGAACAAATTATTTAAAGTGTCTCTTAATCTTCCCAATTCATCTTGAGGATGGGCATCATATTTAATGCGCGCATTCAGATTATTAGCGGAAATATTTTCGGCGATGCTGATGATCTTATTCAACGGCGAATAACTTTTTTTTGCCAGGAAAATACTGACAAGAACAATAATAAGAAGTATAAAAGGAAGATTAAGTAGATTAAATAAAATTATCTTTTTCATTATTGAACTGTATTCTGTTCTGAATACTGAGAGCTGGAGGTAAGCGGCAAGTTTATTTTGCTCATTCATAAGCGGAGTGTAAATAACTCTAAGCTGATGATTGCCGGCAGTCAGATTTGCAAACTCATATTTTGATTTTATATCCGGGATATTAAATGTAATCGTTCCAAATGATTTTAAATTGTCGCTGCTTAAAAGCAATTTATCTTTTATGCTGTAAACCTGAAGAAAAAATGCACCGGAATTTATTGTGGTAAAATTCGGTTCTTTTATTTCGCTGTAGCCGGTAAACTTTATTGAATCCTGCCGTATTACAAATGAACCGAGTAATGTTTCAACTTCGTTCTTCAATCTCTCATCAAGATTGTCTGTCAAGATTTTATTTGTTATCACAATTGTAAAAACATTTGAAGTAACGAATAGAAGAAAAAAAATTGCAATATCCCAAAGTACAATCCGTTTTACTGTATCGGTAAAAAGAGGTTTTTTAATTTTATTCAGCAATGAAAAGGTATCCTTCGCCATAAATTGATTTAATCAAATTTTTCCCGTTATTGTCTTCTATCTTTCTTCTAAGATTTTTTACTGTAGCTTCAATTATATTTGTTGACGGAACGAAATCTAAACCCCACACATCCTTGCATATTTCCTCTTTGCTCATTATCGAACCTTTATGCAATATAAAATATCTAAGGAGATCAAACTCCTTTGCAGTAAGATAAATTTCTCCGCGCGGCGTATTCACTTTTCTTCCGATAAGTTCAAGTGTTATATCATTAAAGATTAGTTCATTTGTATTTGATTGATATCTTCTTACCACTGCGGTTATTCTTGCATTCAACTCATCAAATGAAAATGGTTTTGTTACGTAATCATCGGCGCCAAGATTCAAAGCCTCAACTTTATTTTTAACATGACTTAAGGCAGTTAATAATATTATCGGTACTTTACTGCCGTTTTCTCTAATCCGTCGGCATACTTCAATACCGCTTACTTTGGGCATCCGCCAATCAAGAAGTATCACATCAAAAAAAATTGAATTTGAAAAATGTATTGCCTCTTCGCCGTCTTTAGCAACCATTACATGATTCCCTTCCTCGGTAAAATTCTTCTTCAGCGAATTTGCAATCTGCTCGTCATCTTCCGCTATTAAAATTTCCATTGTCTTACAATTTTATTCCCTGATAAATAATGAAATATTTTCGTCTTAACAAGATTCAAATAGAAAGTGAATGAATTTTCATTATTGTTAATTATTCTCTGAAAATATCCTTACATAGATTTGATTGTGCAAAAATATTGAATTAAGAATTAGGTATCATCATGAAAACAAGAAATTACTTTTTAATTATCCCAAGTGTGCTTTGCTTACTGTTTTTACAAAATTACAGTTATGCGCAAACATGCCAATCATGCCATTCAACCGAAGCATCTCTCTGGTCAAGTAGCAAACATGCAAACTCCCAAAACGATGTTGCATCCGAACTTTCTACTAATTGGATTGGTCAAACGCCGGATTCGGTTATTGTTGGCTCTCAAGCCGAAGATTGCATTTCATGTCATTCACCAAGAGCCGTTACTGTCAAAGGCGGAATGACAGAAACACAAGCGATGGGTTATTTCTTCTCAACAACCAATGGTAAATATACTGATACAACAAAGGCAATTAACACTTCCGATTGGCCCAACGTTGCCTGCGAAACTTGCCATGAAAGTGATATGAAAACTTTTGGCGCTTTCAATTCTAAAACCGGTTCTTACGATGCAGTTAAAACTGCAAATGATTTATGCGGGAACTGCCATGGAACTGTGAGACATCCCGATACAGACCACCGCATTTATGATGCATGGCTTTCAAGTAAACACGGCCATAAAGGACAAGATGATGTTGCCGGTGAATTAGCTGGCAGCCATAGCGGTGAAACACCCAGTAATGTTATAGCAGGTGAAGATTGCATTGCTTGCCACGCACCGACTTCTGTTACGCTTAACGGAGGAATGACAGAAGCTCAAGCTTTGGGAAATTTCTTCTCAACCTCGAACGGCACTTTCACATCATCTACTTCGCCAGCCGATACCGTAGATTATCCGAATGTAAGCTGCATTGCTTGCCATAATCCGCACGACCCAGACACGCTTTCATACTTTAACTCATCAACTAAATCTTACCAGGTAATGAGTTCTTCCGATCAACTCTGCGGGCAGTGCCATGGCAATTTGCGCTTTCCTGATACAGACCATTTAAGCTATAATATTAATTCCGGTACCGGTGGAAAAGGAGTTCCGGATATCACTTCAATGTCTGGAACAAAGTGCATCGATTGCCACATGTACAACACCAGCGTAGATGGTTCAAATTCGGCAATGTATAGAGGACATACATGGTCTGTATTCGTTAAAGAACCGGACGGAAGCGTTGATGCTTCATGCACTAAATGCCATTCCGCAATGTCGGCTGATTCTTCAATGGCTTTAGTGCAGCAATGGAAAAATAATTTCCAAACTTTGGATTCAATTGCAAATGCAAAAGTTACTGCCGCTGCTAATCATTTAAAGACCAGCAGCGACTCAAGTTATTTTGAAGAAGCTCAATTTAATATGACTTATGCAGAATCGGATGAAAGCGGCGGCGTTCATAATCACCTTTACAGCGCTGCTTTGCTTAATGATGCAATCAGCAAGGCTGATTTGATCGTAACCGGAATTCCGACAAAAGATTTGAACCATCCGGTTGCTTTTAATCTATCACAAAATTATCCCAATCCATTTAATCCAAGCACAAAAATTAATTTCACTATTCCTCATAGTGGAAATGTAACCTTAAAAGTTTATGATATGTTAGGAAGAGAAGTTGCTACGTTGATAAACGGATATAAGAGCGAAGGTAATTACTCTGTAGATTTTAATGAGAATATTACCACTAAAGGATTATCGAGCGGTGTTTATATTTATCAGTTAAAGGAAGATAAATTTATTCAAACAAGAAAGATGTTAATGATTAAATGAGCAATGCGAATTTAATCATAATCCCGGCCTGCCTGCCGTCAGGTAGGTTTAACCGGGGGTGTTGTTCAAATAATTTTGAAATGTTAAAATAAAAATATTCTATCTGCTGCAGTTAGCAATCACTGATTTGAGGTAAAATTCGGAGACCCCGATACCGGAACACTGAAATCTTGTCAGCCTGATTGAGCAGCAGATTTATTTTTTTAGATAAATCCACGCATCCAAAGAAAAAAGTTGACGAACGTAACAATTTTATTTTATAAAATTTATTATGTTTATTTATGAAATTGAATAAAACTAAATATTTAATCCTTATACTAATAGCAATCTTCTTCGCTTCTACAAACGAATTGAGCGCTAAAGAAGTCGAGCAAAATTATAATATTGAAAGTCATGCCTTTCTCGAAACCGGTAATTATGTTTTGAGTGTTTCTTACGGCGAACAGCAGAAGAACTCAATAAAAGCTTTCACTAATTTTCTTTTGATAAATCATCCGGATTATTCTAATAATTACTTTAACCTTCTTTCTGCTCACCCGCAAAAATTCTTGTCTTCATTCATTTATAAGGATTTATATTTAGACCTTTCGATACTCCGCATTTGAAAATTCCTTTTTGATTTTATTCCTTTATAAATTGATTATCATAATTTGTTAAGAACATTTTTTGTCGTATTTAATCAGAGCGAGTTTTAAAATGAAAATTAAGAAAAAATCTATCATCATTTTGTCATCTTTTATGTTCATAATTTTGGTTGCAGCCGTTAGCTGGTTTTTCATTCAAAGCAAAAACGATGAGCAGAATAAAGACAAAGATTCATCTAAAATATCTTCACGCATTCAAGTTGAAAATGGAGTTACGACTATTGATTTAAGTCCTTCTGAACAAGCTAACTCCGGGATAACAACTATAAAATTAATTCAAACGTTACATCAAGCTCAATCGACTGCTTACGGTACCGTTGTTTCCATTCAGGATTTAGCGAAGGATGTTCAAAGCTTTGAGACAGATAAAGCGCAATTGGCAAAGTCAAAAGAAAATCTTTTAATCTCGCAGCAAAACTTTGAGCGAATAAAAAGTCTTTACCAAAAAAAGCTTTCGAGCGAACAGGATTTTCAAACTGCACAGGCTTCATTTTTATCCGATCAAGCCGATATGAATTCCGCCTCGTCAAATTTAAGTAGTCAAAAAAGTTCAATCCTTGAACAATGGGGGAACGAACTTTCAAAATGGATATTTACTGGTTCTTCTTCATTACAGAATCTTCTTGAGCTAAAAGAGGAATTGATTCAAATATCCCTTTCTCCGGAGGAAACGAATATCATAACACCATTAAATATTTTTATTCAGTCTCCTTCAGACAAGAATTCAAAAATTTCTTGCAGATATATTTCCGCTGGTCATCTTGCGAACGCACAATTCCAAACAAAGACTTCATATTACATTGCGCATGGCGCTTCATTAAGCGGCGGCATGAATGTAAAAGCATTTCTGCCGGTTGGAAAAAATTTAAATGGCGTAATTGTTCCTTCTGAATCAATTGTTTGGTATCAAGGTAAAGCTTGGATTTACGCAGAGCAGTTCCCCAATAAATTTATCCGTGTTGAAATTGATGTTGATAACCCGGTTGACGATGGATTTTTTATTCCAAATAATAAAGGCATAGTAAATCCGGGAGTAATTGTTGTAAAAAACGGCGCTCAGCTTTTGCTGTCTGAAGAATTGGCTCCAGCCCAGGGCAGCCAAAGCAGTGGGGGCGACAATGATTGAAGAACATGGCTTATTAAATTCTGTTGTCCGCTTCTCGCTTCGCTTTCGCGGAATAATAATAGCTCTAAGCATTTTGTTTATTGGATATGGAATATACACATTGACGCAGGCGAAGTTCGGAGTATTCCCTGAGTTTGCACCGCCGCAAGCGGTTATTCAAACAGAAGCGCCCGGGCTTTCACCGGAACAAGTTGAAGTGTTGGTTACGCAGCCGATTGAGAATGCCGTAAACGGTATTGTCGGCATCTCTTCGCTTCGGTCAAAATCAATTCAAGGTATTTCTGTTGTTACTGCAACTTTTAAGGAAGGCAGCAACATTTATATTGACCGCCAGTTTGTAACGGAACGTCTTTCAACTTTAGCCGGTCAACTGCCTGTTGGCGTTAAGCAGCCGGAGATGACGCCGCTTGTTCCTTCCACCGGGCTTACGCTTGTTATCGGATTAACCTCTTCAGAAAAAACTCCGATGCAACTGAGAACTTTTGCAGATTGGGTTTTACGGCGAAGGCTGCTTTCGGTAACCGGCGTTGCAAACGTTACTGTGTTTGGCGGCGATGTTAAACAATTTCAAATTCAAGTTCATCCGGATGAACTTATAAAATATAATTTATCAATTGAAGATGTACTCACTGCTGCAAAGCGCGCAACTGCTGTAGAAGGCTCCGGCTTTATTGAAAATAATAATCAGCGGATCGTACTTCAAACAGAAGGGCAATCCTTAACTGAGGCTGATCTCGCTAAGACAGTTATTCTTCACAAAAATAATCTGAACATAACTCTCGGCGATGTAGCAGACGTTCTAATTGCACCGGAACCGCCGATAGGCAGCGCAACAATTGAAGGTTCACCCGGCGTAATGATGATGATTTACGGTCAGTATGGAACCAACACTCTTGAAGTTACTAAAAATGTTGAAGCAGCATTAAGAGACATGCGGCCTGCGGTTAATTCTGAAAATATTAATTTGATAACATTATTTCGTCCTGCAGATTTCATTCATACCGCGCTTGGCAATATCGAAGGCTCGCTGATACTGGGCGCTGTTTTAGTTGTATTAGTTTTACTTCTCTTCCTCTTTAATTTTAGAACGGCGGCAATTTCATGCACCGCAATTCCGCTTTCGCTGCTTGCCGGCATTGTTGCTTTGCAATCATTCGGATTAACAATAAACACAATGACGCTCGGCGGTCTTGCTATTGCCATTGGAGAAGTCGTCGACGATGCTGTAATTGATGTTGAAAATATTCTAAGAAGACTTAAAGAAAATCGTTCTCTGAAAAATCCAAAGCCTAATTTCTGGGTAGTGCTCAATGCTTCGCTTGAAGTCCGGACCGCGGTAATTTATGCTACGTTTGCAGTAGTGCTCGTTTTCATTCCCATACTTACACTTTCCGGTATAGCGGGAAAACTTTTTTCTCCTCTTGGAATAGCCTACATATTTTCTGTTCTAGCCTCGCTTCTTGTTGCTCTTACAGTAACACCGGCGCTAAGCCTTGTTCTTCTTGGAAATCAAAAAATTGTTGACTTGCCTGCCGGACAGGCAGGGAGGAAAGAATCTCCTTTTGTAGTTTGGTTAAAGAATAAATACAAAATTATTCTAAACAAAGTGGAAGTGAATTCCGGGAAAGTAATTACTGCAGTTATAATTATTACTCTTGCCGGATTTACTGCTTTGCCCTTCTTTGGAGAAAGCTTTATACCTGCACTAAAGGAAGGACATTTTATTGCGCATGTTTCTGCAGTTCCCGGAACTTCTATAAATGAATCATTAGAGCTCAGTAAAAAAATATCAGCGGCTCTTATGAAGCTGCCGTTTATTCAAACAATTGGAGAACGTACAGGCCGAGCGGAGAAAGGCGATGATACATGGGGAACAAATTATAGCGAGTTTGAAATTCAATTAAAGCCGTTAAACAGCGAGCAGATGGTAAAGGCTCAAGATGAAATTAGAAAAACACTCGCTTCGTTTGTTGGTGTTAATGTTGGGGTAAATACTTTCTTAACCGAGCGAATGGAAGAAACTCTTTCAGGTTATACTTCTTCTGTTGTTTTGAATATTTATGGAAATGACCTTAACTCTTTGGATAATCTTGCGCAAGAAACTTCGCAGATACTTTCTAAAGTTCCGGGCGCGGTTGATGTGCAAATACAATCTCCTCCCGGAATGCCGCAGCTAACCGTACACTTGCGAAAGGATGATTTGCAGCGATGGGGATTTGATTCAAAAGATGTTCTCGATGCGGTGCAGACTGCGTATCAAGGGACAGATGTTGGGCAAGTCTACGATGGCAATCAAGTATTTACCGTCTCTACAATTTTGGATTCTAAAGACCGTGAGTCCGTAAACAATGTTTCAAATCTTTTATTGAAAAATTCAGACGGAGTTTATGTTAAGTTAAGTCAGCTTGCGGATGTTTATGAAACTTCGGGAAGATATATTATCCTTCATAACGGAGCCCGGCGCGTGCAGACTATTACTTGTAATTTTAAAGGAACAGATGTCGTTTCATTTGTTAAAGATGCAAAGGGAAAAATAGAATCGTCTATTAAATTTCCGGAAGGAACTTATGTTGAATTTGGCGGCACTGCTGCGGCTCAAGCGAAATCAAGAAGAGAATTGTTTATCTATTCCGCAATTGCCGGCGCCGGAATTATTTTACTGCTTTTTATTGCTCTGAAAAATTTAAGAAATCTTTTTCTTGTTTTGTCAAATTTACCCTTTGCATTTGTCGGAGGAATTATTTCTGTTCTTTTATCCGGCGGACAAATGAGTCTTGGTTCGATGGTAGGCTTCATTACTTTGTTCGGAATAACAATGAGAAACTCGCTTATGTTAATTTCGCACTACGAACACTTAGTAAAATTTGAAGGCAGGGAATGGAATTTCGAAACAGCAATATTAGGCGCATCGGAAAGGCTCGTCCCGATTTTAATGACAGCTTTGGTAACCGGTTTGGGATTACTACCGTTAGCAATCGGAAGCGGCTCGGCAGGCAAAGAAATTGAAGGACCATTGGCAATTGTTATACTTGGCGGACTTGCAACATCAACGTTATTAAATCTTCTTGTACTGCCGGCTTTATCGTTACGCTTTGGGAGATTTACAAAGTATAATTTTGAGGAAGAAAAATAATTTTCTAACATTTTAATATTGGAGCGGCAGGCAAGGAGCATTGATTTTCGATTTAAGAAGTTAAAAATCAAAAATCGTAAATCGCTAATCCTTGTTCTGAGATCAATCAAGATAAAAATTGGGATGGATTGCTGCTTGCCGCGCTATAGTCTTCAGTAATATTAAAGTAAATTTTTCGTGAATAAGTTCTTCTTTCCCCCTTCAATAGTTGCGCAAGTTTTGTCTTAATTTTTCCATGTTTAAGAAGGCATTTTTAATATTTGCAATTGATAAATATTATCAATCAATTAAATAATGAAAATTGGTAATTCTAATCAGGCATTTTAGAATCTTATTATGGCATAAAAAATGTTTGCTTAATGCCAATTAACGTGATAATTCCAATTGATCTCAATAAAACGAAATAGTTTCATTTTTAAAGTAATAATATTAACGATCCCTATGGCGGTTTTGCTATTCGGTGCATCGAAAAATATTAACAATTCGCATAATCAATTAAAAATTCATCACCATACAGATTCGTGCTGTAAAAATTGCGGTGATGAAAACTGTAACTGCTGCGATAATCATAAGAAGAATGATACCGGCGATTCTGATAACTGCGGCTGCCAGGTTTCTAAAGATGCGGACGACAGGCCATCATCGCTTCCAGAAAGTTTTAAGCTTACTGATTATTATTTCTTTCATGCTAATATAGATTTTCCCACAGAATCTATTTTGAAACATTTATATCTATCAAACCTAAATTCCTCTAAAGAATATTATAACTCATTTAAAGCGGAAACCTCTACTGTTATTCGTATTTGAGAACATCCCTATTGTTTTGGATTATTTAAAATAATTGTACTAATAAATACGGTTAAAAAATTTTTAATCTCAAAGGATATTTATATGAAAATTAAATTATTATTTACAATAATACTTTTATCCACAGCCTTTGGCTTTAGCCAGGGCTGGATGCACAGCGGCAACTTTAATCCCGATTCTCTAAAGTCAATTACTGTTTCCGGAAAAGTTACCGCCGACTCATCAATGATGAATGGAATGTATTACCTCGATATAAACAATGACAACAAACCCGATTACATGTTGAACTTTGGTCCTTACTGGTACAAACCGGATAGCAGTTCCGCAGTTAGACCTAAAGTAGGCGACACTATTACAATTACCGGCGGGCTTTATAATGGTATGTTAAACTTTTTGCCTATGGTTGTTGTATATTCTATTAACGGAAATTTTTGGCGCTCGCCCTTCGATTCGTTCTGGAATAATATGGGCCATAATTCAATGATGGGAGGAAGCGGACACATGGGAATGGGATATGCTTTCGGCTGGAATCATGATTCACTTCAAAGTATAACTCTTAACGGAATCGTTCATGTCGATTCAACTTTTATATACAATCATTATTATCTCGATACGAACAACGACGGTACACCTGACTATTTCCTTAACTTCGGTCCGCCCTGGTACGTTTCTCCATCGGGTGCAAAGCTTCCGGTCAGCGGCGCTAATATTTCAATCTCCGGCTGGAAAATGGGAACTAATTATATGAATATGATTGTAGTCTATAAGCTAAACGGACAAGTTTGGCGCGACTCAACTCAAATGGACAGCAATATGGGCGGCGGATGGATTCATAAAAATATGAGCCAGGCTCAACGCTTCTTCAATCCATTTGATTCAACAGATTGGATGGAAGTTAATCCCGGATGGAACAACGGCGGTATGATGGGCGGTGGAATGATGCCCGATTCATTATACTGTCAGATACTTGAAGTCTTTCCGCATGATGTACCTAACGATTCTGCTCAAAACGCGATGGCTGCTTTTGAAGTTGCAACGTTTTTACCAAACGGCATGAACGCAATGAGTCAATCCGGTAAAATGGGTGGGCACATGAATTTCAATTCGATGGTAAAATTTCAATTTCATTATGATAGTCTTCAAACTAACGGATTTAATATTAACGCGGGTAATATGAAAGTTAAATATTGGGATGACCAAAGCAGCCAATGGGTTGATGCTTCTAATACTGTTGTTAACTCTTCAAATAATACTGTATCAATTTCTCAAAGCGAAGTAAGTAATTTTTATATTGTTACCGCTGATAAAGTAACAACCGGTATAACGAATAATAAAAATTCTGCACCGGATAATTTCAGTCTCCGTCAAAATTATCCAAATCCTTTCAACCCAAGTACTACAATAGTGTTTTCAATAAAAGAAAATTCAAATGTAAATTTATCTATTTATAATCTCCTTGGGCAAAAAGTATCGACTTTAATTAATCAACCAATGAGCGCTGGTGTTCATAGTGTTCAATTTAACGCTTCCAACCTGCCTGCCGGTAGGCAAGGTTTATCATCCGGAATTTATTTTTATAGATTGACGGAAGGAAATAATAGTAAAGTAATGAAGATGGAATTGCTGAAGTAAAATTCAGTTATTATTATTTGGTCTCATAAATTGAATTGTGATCATTTCATTCTACTCTTCTCGATTATAATCGGGAAGAGTAGGCTCTAATTCTCTTTTTCCCCTCAAATCCTCCATCTCGACTTGCACTACCTAAACATTTTTTCCTATTCTATTTTTTTATTCATCACTCAAACTTGGTTACCTTAGGTAGGTTTATTCACATCTACAAATTCAAAAACTGTCTGCCCAATGCAGATTTAATGGCTGCTGTAAATCTGCTTTAATTAATTAGATATTTCTTATTTGTCCAACTTGTCCACCTTTATTTCCTCTTACCCCGATATTAATTTCCACCTTGGACGGCGATGAAGTGCATGATAAGACACAAAATGTTAAGTATATATTAGTTTATCAATAATTTTTCTTCTGACAGGATTTTAAACTATCTTCCCATCCATCCACCATCAACAAGTAATGTTGTACCGTTAACATATTTAGATGCATCCGAACATAAATAAACAATAGCGCCTTTAAAATCTTCTGGTTCTCCCCACCTACCGGCAGGTATCCTTTCGGTAATTTGTTTGTTTCTCACCGGATCGTTTATTAGCGCTTCGGTATTATCTGTAGCAATATAACCGGGCACAATTGCATTAACATTTACACCCTTACTTGCCCATTCGTTTGCAAATGCCATAGTTAATGATTTAAGTCCGCCTTTACTGGCAGCGTATGCAGGGATGGTAATTCCTCCTTGAAAGGATAAGAGCGACGCAGTAAAAACTATTTTACCGTACCCGCATTTAATCATCTCTTTACCGAATTCTCTCGCAAGAATAAATTGAGAATTCAAATTAACTTCGATAATCTTATCCCAGTATTCATCCGGAAATTCTGCAACAGGTTTGCGAAGTTGTGTTCCGGCATTATTTATCAGAATGTCAATTTTTTCATTTTCTGATTTCACTTTTTTAATAAACTCATACAGCATTTCTCGCTTCGAAAAATCACATTGATACGCTTTAAATTTTCTTCCGAGATTCAGAATTTCTTTTTCAACTTCGCTTCCAGCAAGTTCTAATGAGGCACTTACGCCAATAATATCCGCTCCGGCTTCAGCCAAACCTACTGCCATAGCCCTGCCTATTCCTCTTTTGCAGCCGGTTACTAAAGCTGTCTTTCCGTCTAATTTGAATTTATCTAAAATCATTTTTCCTTTTTAATTATTTTTTTGAATAATAAATTTTATAATTCATAATGCTTTATCACTTGACTCTTCCTGAGCCGCTGCCTTTTACGAGCTTTTCAACTTCTTCAACAGAAACCAAATTAAAATCTCCGGGAATTGTTTGCTTTAAAGAATGTCATACCAACAACATCCGCTGGAAAGACTTTTATAAGATCTGCTCCTTTTTCATAAGCTAATTGAATTTCTGAAAGGACAAATGAACTATTTTGTAGAAACTCTATTTATAAACAAATAACTTGAGAACATGCATAAAACACTAATTGAAAAATTTCAATTGATTTGTAAAAGCTTTGCAGCGTTATCATGAAATATTTTTTGTCTATCATTATCGGTTACACCGGCTTCATACAATTTTCCTATTTGAGCTGCACCATTTAAGAAAGGCATATCACTTCCAAAAAGAATTTTTTCAGCTCCGACTTCCTCTATCATCCATTTCATCAAGCCAAAATAATTCCGTGAGAATGTGCTGTCAAGAAAAGCATTATCATATTTTTTTACAATTTCTACCGCAATCTCAAAACCTCCGATAACATTGCCGCTGTGCCCAATAATAAATGGAATTTCCGGATATAATTTTGCCAATTCTTCTATCTGTCCGGGCTTAGAATACTGATCGCTTTCATCTGTGTGAAAAAGAACCGGTTTAGGATTTTTCTTAATTAGGTCGAGTATAACTTTATAACCGATTCCAGAAATCGGATATTGATGCAGCGCAGGATGAAGTTCATTCCACATTGAAACTTTAGGATTAATATTCAAATACTCGGTTTCAATTTTAGTTTCACTCCATCGTGGGTCGATAACGCCGCCAAATAAAAACAATTTTTTAAAATCATTGATTCCGCTAAGAGTTAGTGAGTTACCTTCTTTTGCATCATATAAAAAAGCAATCAAATGGCTGACACACATTTTTTTAATTCCATAGGATTCAGCTATTTCAATAATTTCTTTAATTTCATTTTGTCTAATTGGAAATTGGAAATAACTTCCAAGATGAGCATGTATATCAATAATATCAATATCACTTTTAACCACGATCTATCAGCCTTAATAAATTTTTACTTGAAATATTTTGTTTTTCTTCTAATGAAATTTTGGCATTATCAATCATCATCATTATTGGTTCAGGAGAAAATACCGGCATTCCGCTTCCGAAGAAAATATGTTCGGAACCAAATTGCCTGCAAAGATATTCAATTCCCCCATGCGCTTGATAACGCGAAATATCGAGATAAAAATTTTTATACTTCTCGAAAAAAGAAATTATATAACGTTCCATACGATAGCCGGTGCTCTGCAAAAGAAACGGAACATTTTTATATTTTGCAAGAATATAAGTTATTTCATCCCACGATATTTCCTCTTGATTTACTAATAAAGGAATTTTTTCTTCATCTAAAAATGAAAGCAGCTTATCAATTGCGCCGGTAGATACATTATAATTATGGTACCTAGGAAAAATTTTTATTGCAGAAATTTTGTTCTCAATGATTTGTGAAAAAAACAACTCTGCTTCTTTTTCAGGATTACATAGTTCGGGAATAGCAATCCAAATCAGATGTAAACCAGATTTATTTTTTGTCTCTTCAATTAATTTTTTATTCCCATAAGAAGCATCATACAAAACAGATGCTGAATGGTAAACAAGGCTTCCATTCAAACCGGATGCTTTAATTGTATCTTCAAGCATATTTAATTCAAAGGGAGAATCAACATATGGATTTTGATGATTCCCGATAAAAGCGTTACAATCATAGAATAACAATTCATTATTAATAATACTCATTTTATTTTAATTGTTTCTCCATTGTTGTCCGCAGATTTTACAATCGCTTCAAGAATCGCTGTAACCTGTCTTCCATCATAAGCGCTGACAATCGGATCGGTATTATTTATTATGCAATCTGCAAAAGCATCAAGACAGCCTTTAAGCGAGCCATGTATTTTACCAAACATTTTTTTGTTTGTAAATGTTTTGGGATAAGAAAATCCTTTTTGACTGCTTACTTCAATAGATTCGTATTTTCGGTCAAGGTGAATATGTCCGCTTGAACCAATCACTTCTACAAAAGAATCAACTATAGTTGGAAATGTATTAGGATAAATCCAACCGGATTCAAAAGTAGCAATACTTCCATTTTGAAATTTTACTTGTCCCTGGATAAGGTCATAAGTATCAATTCCCTTTTTTACGAGAACTTCTTTAATACCATAGCCTCTTGCTTCAACCGGCTCGCTATCAAAATACCATCTGACAAGATCAACATCATGAGCGCTTAAAAAGTAAGTAGAATTTGTTTTTGAAGCCCAATTTATCATTTCAGTTGAAACAAAAATTGTATCATTTTTTCTAGCATACGCTAATAAAGGTTTTCCTATTTCGCCACTTTGAATTTGCATCTTTGCTTCATAATAAGAAGAAAGCCATCTATGATTATATGAAACCTGTAACTTGAGCTTTGTTTTATTAACAGCTTCCACAATCTGGTCAGCTTCTTTGGTTGATATAGTTAAAGGCTTCTCAACAAGAACATGCTTGCCAGCAGAGAGTGCATCAAGTACCATTTGTGTATGAGCAAAATCCGGCGTTGCAATTACTACTGCATCGATATCTTTCCTATCAAGAATTTTTTTATAATCAGCGTATCTATCTCTTTCTGGTATCCCAAATTTTTCGGCAACACTATTTAATCTATCCGTAGAGCGATTTGATACGGCAGCTACTTCTGTATAAGGGTTTTGAGTCTTATAGATATCAAGATAATTCTGTCCCATTATTCCAAGTCCAATTATTCCAAATCTGATTTTATCCATTTATACCTCCGTTATTATTTTATCCAATGTTAATTTTTTGAAATATTTTAATACTCTATTTGAATTGAATTATTTCCTATTGAAAATGGGATAGTTAATTCTTTCCCTTCAAGCTTATAATCTGAGTTTTTAAGTTTATTCCCATTTAAAATAATTTCTTTTGGCTCGGACGATAAATAAATATTTGCTTCACCGGTTTTATTTGAGATAATCTTCCATTCGCCGGTTTTGGGATTTAATTTTACAGCAGTTGTTACCGGCACATTTGTTTCAAATAATTTATTTCCATCGTAAACGAAATTAGATGCATCATTAACGGCAAAATTTAATATTTTATTATCGTTTAAAGTAACTTCTGCAATTTCAGCATCGGTAGCTATTTCTTTGGTTTTTATATTTGCCTTCCCGGTTTTACCTGCAGCCGTGCTAAAAAATAGTTTGTCTGTTTGATTATTGATTTTTACTTCAATACCAATGTAATTATCGCCTTTTAGTTTTGTTATATCCTTAGATACATTTAAAATATTCTTATTCCCTTTTTCAGGATAAAGAATCGTTAGAAAATTCTCCCCCAAACTTTTATTAGAATTACTAACCTGAACATATCCCGGTTTCCTTATAGGGACGCCAAAATTGATTGGTCCCTCTATAGTTGTCATTTTAATATTTTCAGGAAATAAAACTTGTGAATAAAGCGAAGCTTTATCCGTTGTAAATGTGAAAATATTATTTTGTTTTAGATTAACATCTTTTGAGTCTTCAAAATGAAAAAGCAAATCATATTCATGCGGAACTTTAGAAGATTTTAATCTATCATAAATAACAAAATACTTTTGATCCATAAAAATTATGTTTCTTTCAAACAAAAAAAGTTTTCCCCGGTAAACATCTGATAATTCACCTGTCGCTTCAGAAAAGAAATCAGTTGTAATAAAATCTTTAAGTTTGGCTGATCGATTTGCAGCTTTTATAAAATGTAGATAGTCGCCGCTTCTTTGTGATCCTGCATCTTCATCAAGAAGAAGTGTATTATGCCCGACAGGCTGAATGTAATAACTGCGATACCTAGGATCATTATAATAATTAGCATAGCCGGCTTCGGGAACCAAAGTTTCACCAAAAGCGTTAAGCTGAAAACTGCCTTGATCAAAATGCTGATGATTATAGAAATGACCGGATCGAAAATTCAAGACTATATCATCAGGCGACCAGCCCGATCTAAAAACTACTGCACCTATTTCAGGAAACTCCTTTGATTTCGGCAGAGAGATCGGAGAAGTTTCTTCACCTTTATCGCTCCCGAACATAAAATCAAAAATGTTATTCCGAGGACTTTGCTTATATAGCCATTTAAATACCGGATCATTTGAATGCGAGGAAAGCCAGGCAAATTCGGATAAAGTAGATAATTCAGGATGACTATCACCAACATCAAGAATTCCTGGATTAGAAAAATTATAAAGAAAATATTTGTAAGAGTTAAACAAACTTTTACTTGACAAATCCAGGTTTAAAACATTTTTAATAGCTGAAAGTGTAGGAAGCGTATTTGAAAAAGCAAAACCTTGATAACCTATTCCTTCACCCCAAGCTCCGGCAGTATCTAAAGTGTTGTGGATATTCATTTCAAGTTTTCTAATTAAGCCGGACAGATAAGGCTCAAGGTTGCCTAATTTGGGATTGTCTCCGTATATCGAAAGAGCACAGCAAATACCTCCGCTAACCGTATTGCTTACCCAATTGCTTGTTGCCGATGGAACTCTATCCTGCAAAACATATTCATCGAAAGCAGGTATGATACAGTTTTTAAGCAATCCTTCGCTTACTTTATCTCTTTCTTCTTTAGTCATTAAAGGATAAACTATATCATAACAAAACGCCGCCCGGACACCGAGTTCTCCGATAGGATAATAAGTCTCTCTATGTCTTGCAGTAAACCACGGGTGAGTCCAGGTTTTCCATCCTGAAATTATTAACAATGCTTGTCTTGCAAAATCTCCTGCAGCAGTGTCTCCGGTCAGAGCATAAATTAACGCATTCTCATCAAGGATTTTTTCAGTCGGCACCATTATATCAAAATAATGTTGAATCGTAGGTAACAAATAGACTGAATCCAAATCGGTTATATCAACCTTTGACAGCGATTCCAGGCTTAAATTTGTGGGCGGAACATTTCTTAAACTCGATGTCTCGGCTCCAAATTCTATCGAACCAAGATTGGATGTGTTTCTAACATTAGCAGCTTCTTTAACTAATGATTTCCACCAATTCTTCCAATGCTTACTTTTGATTTTTTCTTTGCAATAATTAATCTCTTTATTAGTGAGGAATAATCTTGGATGTGTTAGATCCGTTTGTGTCAACCAGATTTTAAATTTAGTTTCAATCTTCTTCCCGCTGCCGTCTTCCCCATTAATTTTAACTCCCCATTGACCTAGAGCATCATTAGTGGAAAAAGTGTAAATATTATTTTTGCTCCAAAGATTACTTGATGGATTAAATTCCAACAGCACACTTTTCAATATTATTTTTCCTTCGGGATTAATAAGATTTAAGTTTACGGATTTTAATTTTGTCCCCCTTGGAAGTTTTCCCGAAAAACTAAAATTTTCACCAGCATGATAATGATGTAATGGAACTATCATATCGAGGTTTTTTAAATAATCAGAAGCTGGATTTATTATTTGAAATTTTATAGGCTGCAGTGCTGCAATTTTTAAATCATCAAAATATAATCTGTATGTTATATCGGGATTAGTTTTGGGGATATGAGTAACGACAGAGAAACCGCTTATTCCTGTCCCGGGTTTTATTGATTTTCCTGAATTTTTGAAATTTTGAATCCGTGCCTCCTCCAAATTCCATTTACCATTGTCTCGAATAGAAGTGATACGAGAATACTGTTGTCCATTCGTTCCATATAATACTATTTTTAAATCCTTAAAATCACCATAGCCATCTGCTTTATAATAAAAAGATATTTTTGAATTATCGGCGGCAATAAGCAATAACTTTTTAATAAAACCCATCTCATGTTCGGTTTTGAATGTAGGATGATATTCAAACATTAATGAGTATTGACTGCCATTTGGTCCGTCAATTCTTTTGCAATAAAAATTTGGATCAAAGCCGGTATCTTGAAATGGAGGATATGGTTCCCATCCGTTTATAGAACCTTCTTCAAAATTTTGTTTATAATTAACCTTCTCCGTAACAATTGATCTGCCTAATAATTTTGAATTGTTTTTTGAGGAGCTATAAATAAAACATTGTTGGGAAAGAATAATTATAATAACAGCAACAAAATTTTTTACAACATACATAATAATTTACCAATAGTAATATGAGCGATATTTATGTTTTAAATATTAAAATAATTTTATGTTTTTATTCCGCCATTTATTCTTGTGGTTTAGCACGTTAGAAATCTCAGTTAATAAGTGCTTTTATATTCATTATGATAAGTATGGCAAATAAGTACGATTTTTTTTCACTTTTGAGTTATGCGGTGTTCAATACAAAAGTCCTTTACAAGATTATAATTGACTGATCCGGGCACTGGTGTACGAAATATTAGTACAACACCCGCATCTTGATAAGCAATTGTCATGGCTTCATTGAGATAAGCTTCTGTTGCTTTCCTTTTCCACGAAGAGTGCGGAGTGAAATATAAACAAGGAATTAATAAAGTATTCGGGAAAGCCTTCCGAAAATTATTTATGTTAACAGGAAGACTAGCGGCAGTAATACCGTATTGAGGTGACAAAACCGCATTGTGCTGGTATCCCCATTCCACTGCATTTATAAACTTCTTATAAGGTTTGAAATTGAATTTTTTCATTTTCAATTGATCCTCATATATTGTCACACCTAAAAGTAAATTGTGACTCACAGTTTTCATTGATGCCGAAATCTCTTTCATATATTTAGGGGTTAAGTAGTTCATGTTATAGGCAAAATCATCTATCATTAATAAAGTCAAGTTTTTGTAATCTTTAGAAATCGATGAGACATCTCTTGCCCATTTAACATAATTAAGTCCGTAAGGTGGATATCGTAATGTATCAGGAAGTCCAGGGTGTCCAGGTTCTTCGCTTGGAGGGACTAATACTACCCAAACTTCAATTCCGGACTTTAAAGCAAGGGCACAAAAACTTGGAAGAGATGATAGTTCCTCTTTAGAATGAGAGTCTATTAGGTAACTATAACAATTTACTCCGAGGTCATTCAATTTAGAAATTATTTCCCCAACCTTAGGTTTTCCATGTGAATCATATGGCATGCCGGCATATGCAACAACTCTCCTCCTTCCGGAATAAAAATATTTTCTGTTATGCAACATTTTAACAATGTTCTTTTCGTTCTGTTTCCGAATTAAGTCCAGACTCTTGTTTTTAAATTTTTCTTTAGCAGTTCCCTTTAGTGTTGTGGCAGTGTCACCCGATATAAAATTATTATTATAAATTAATGAAGATACGGCATTACAATCAGTATTTAGCACTTTTGCAAACATCATAGGCTGGGCTAAAAAGAGAACTAAAATTACAATAGCTAATTTGAAGAAGGACATTAATTTCATGATTATTTTCCTTTTTGTTAGAGTATACGTACTGCTTTAAACTTTTATTTCTTTATAAATTCTATTATCTGATAATATGCTAGTAAAAAGGTCAAAACAAAACCAATAACTAAAATAGAATTACGCGAAAAACTTGCTCGATTTTCACCAATAAAACTTTTCTTATTCATGAGATAAATAACAATTATAAAAGTAATGGGAGAACCAACGATACTCAAAACCATTGCTGCCACTATCGAAAGTAAAGCCGGAAGATTCCAAAGAAATGATGTTAAACCTGGTAACAATAAAAAAAATGAAAATAGAATAAGAAATCTTTTATTCTTTATATTAAATTTCCAATCAAAGCCATATGCATCTAATGTAAAATATGTTAGAAGCTGCGCAACAACAATAAACGTAGCATACGCGGAAGAAAACAATCCAAGTGAAAAAATAATAATACCCCACTTACCTAATATCGGTCCTAAAACCTGACCTGCTTGGTTAACATTTTCAATCGACAAATGATTTGGTAACTTAAATAAAACTGATGCGCCGGCAACCAAAGCTGCTATGCACCAAACGCCGCGAATTCCTCCGAATGTTAGAACTGCTTTTTTAAAATTGGAAGAAACGTCTTGTTTTTTATATCCACCTTCTGCGGTAAAATATGGAAAAGCAAGTATCGCAGTTATTGCAATTGATGCACCGGTTATTGCAGAAATAAATTGAAGTGAACTTCGTCCGCCGGCATTTGGAGGAATATTTGGTATTAGACCTTTTACAACTTCTAACGGCTCTGTGAATCCTTTAATACTGACCAGCAAAAATGCTAAAGCCATAAAAAAAAGAACACCCGTCATAATCTTTTCAATTCCCTTATAGCCTCCGAAAATAACTGTTAGTAACACACCAAACACAACTAGAACCGTAGTTAATAAAACTAACGCCGAACCCGGATTGTATTGTCCAAAAATTGTAAGAATTGAAAATACCATTACTTTTGTTTGTCCCATATTAGCGACAAATGCAAGAATTAAAATTGGTATTAAAAAAAACCATTTTAATAATGGATGAATCTGTTCATCCATTATAGTAAACATTCCCTTATTTCCAGACATAACACCAATTCGAGAAGCGGAATCTTGAACTATAATAATAATTGGAATAGTGTACACCGCTACCCAGAGTAAATTATAACCGAAATAAGAGCCAGCAAGAAGTAAAGAAGTTGTAGAACCGGACCCCATTACACCTGCTGTCATTATTGCTGCTGGACCGATTATAACAAGAAAAGGTTTTGCTATTTTTTTTAGAATAAGTTTTAAATCCATATTACCTTTCTAAGATTCAAATGTAGTTATTTTAAGAGGACCATTTTTTTTACTTGAATAAAATTACCGCTTCTTAAAGAATAGAAATAAACGCCGGAAGATATTGATCTGGCATTAAAAATTATTTTGTAACTTCCTGCAGTTTGAATTTTGTTAACGAGCGAAGAAACTTCTTGTCCCAGGAAATTGAAAACCTTCAATGTAACATTATCTTCCTTTTGTATTGAATAAGATATAACAGTGGAAGGATTAAATGGATCTGGATAATTCTGTTTAAGCTCGTACGTTAGTGGTAAATTATCTTTTTCATTTAATACATCTGTTACTGATTGCAATTGTATTTCAGGCAGGGTAATTTTCTTTCCAGGTAGCAATTCAACATCAATAGTTTTTGACTCGTATGTAGAATCTTCAACTCTGATCTCGTAAGCTATCGAACTGTCTTTTCCTGCCCATGCGCCAAAATTATATTCGCCGGTGTTTTGTGTAAACTTTTTTGAAACAATTATAGGATTTTCACTATATAACCTTTGTATAGTTACAAGCGCATGTTGTATTGGCTGCCCGCTTTTAGCATCTATTACTTTACCGGCTGCCTCACCCAGGTATGGGTAATATACGCTATCTAGAAGGGGAGGAATTGCCAGGGAATCCCATCTTGCTCTTGTAATGTATTGCTGGGTTAACCAGGGCGCTGAAAAAATAAGTACTCCATTTATGCTTCCATTATCATATAAATCAATCGATCTTTGTATGACATAATGAATACCTTGAGGTGTCATCAACTCGTGGCTATTATTAATATACACTCCGGCAATAATTTTTTTCCCCGGATAAATTTGTTTTATCGTATTTATGTAATTATCAAATTGCTTATAATCCTCATTTTGATATGACATCCAAAAATTTACTCCGTCAATTAGGTTATTCACATTTTGATCATTGATATTTAGCTGCCTGGCATAAAGCACAATATAAAGTTTTAAATTAGGAGTGGTGGCTTTGGAATTATGGTCAACATTTCCATTATTATCTACCGTCTTGCCTAATAGAGCATCTTTAATATTTTGTAAATCATTAATTGTAATTTTATTGCCAGTGTAGTTCTGGAAAAAATCATCAATTATTAAACCTTGAATTCTTGGGTATTGTTTGGATAATTCGGAATAACGATGCGCACCTTGAATCATTCCAGGCAAAGATGCAAAAGGAAGTAACAAAGAAGTATCAGCAGGTTGATTGACTTGTCCACTTTCACTTGGTGGCCGTAGCATACCATATATTTTATTTATATCCCAGCTTGTACAATTACTATCTAAATTATTTTCAAAAGTATAACCATAATATGTAGCTTGGGAGATGATTGCATTTTCACCAAAATTAAATGCACTTTGAATTAATTCGCCGTCAGTCCATCCCCAACCGCCGTAAATAGTTCCAGTGGAGTTATGATATAATCCGATAAACCCCGGTATCTTTTTTATGCCCGGATTGACAGTGTCCGTAACTATTTCGTTAGTTTCTTGAGAAAGTAAACATCGATTAAAAAACACGAAAAAAAATGCTAAAGTAATGACTGTATTTCTTACCATAACCAGCCGCAAATTGTTTTTTCTATTAGCGCATTTCTTAATACTATCAATTACCCGGCTCATCAATTTAAAATTAAATTACCTGCGTATTGTACAAGAACAAGAAAATCCAGTCACGGTGTGGACCGTGACTGTCAAGTAAATAAGTTTTTTATGTAATGAAATAAATAGATTAAATTACTTCAGCAATATCATCTTTTTAACCTGCATAAAGTCGCCAGACTTCAAGGTATAGAAGTAAACTCCGGAGGACAACGAATTGGCATTAAAAGTTACCTCATGACTTCCCGCAGTCTGCATCTGATTAACAAGAGTACTTACTACTTGTCCCAAAATATTATAAATCTTCAATTCAACATTTCCTTGCTTTGGAATAGCATAAGATATAATTGTTGAGGGATTGAACGGATTAGGGTAATTCTGGTTTAGAACGTAAGCTGTTGGTGTAGTGTTTTTTTCATTCTTAACATCTGTTATTAATGACAGCCACTGTTTATGCTGATCAGGGAACCAGTTCAAATCGCCTATTGCAAACCCATCGCTTCCAGCATGTTGCAAGGTTGCATTCGAGTATGCTAGATTCTCAGGAACCGGTTGGGTTGGAGGATACAATGAACCAGTTGGATTGAAATGCCACAAATATGTTCCCAGACCGCCGGACTTAGTTAGATAAACGTAATGCGCTAAGTTGTCAGCGCCACTTAATATAGATGCAGAAAATCCAGGATCAGCGTTAACATTAGCTGATTCTTCGAGGTCAGGATACCATTTTGTCGTTTTGATCGTATCTGCAATAACGGTTGTATCAGCAATAAAAGTAGTATCGCTGGAAAACGTTGTATGAGCAAAAAACATCGTATCAGCGGCCGCAAACGTGGTATCAGCAGTATGAATAAATGTTGTATCGACCGTTGTATTAAAGGCTACCGTTGTATCAGTTCCATGAATTGTTGTATCAGCAACAAACCTTGTTGTAACAGCAAGAAACGTTGTATCATGAAACATACCTGTGACGCCACTACTCATCCATTGTGGGGCAAACACTGAATCTTTATGCGAGGTTGATGTATCGTTAATTGTCTGCCATAGGTTCGTAATAGCTTGAGGCGTGAAATATGCATTGTTATCAACTTTGATCTGCCTCTGTGCTGGTGTTATGCCATAATCTGTTCCTACTTTCCCGAGGGATCCTAAACCAATTATAGTAATACCCTCCCCTTCAGATCCCACACCGTAAAAGATATTGTTCGTCAAAACTCCATTTGTTAATACTGAAATAGAGAGTGGTTGTTTTCCACTCAGAAAAACGGTGTTGTGATTAAAGACTAAATATTTATTATAGTAAACAGCAGCTAATGCATATCCTTCGTCGCAAAACATAGTGTTGTTTACCATGTAAACTGTATCGGTTGGGATATTACTTGCACTAATCCAGCCGTCTCCATAAGCCCAAGAAGTATAGTCCTGCATATTTCTAAAAATATTATTCGTAATCCAGTAACCATTCATTTTACCGCCTGCCGAAAATGCACCAAAGCTCCAGCCGTCAAATATGCAGCTATCTGCCTTGATTTTCATACTGTCTCCTGAAACTATTATGGCTTTTCCTGGTCTCGGTGGAATCTCATCTGGGGCTAAACCAAAAATATATAGCTGCTTAAGTGTAAGATTTCCGCTTATGAGATTGATAAAAGTTTTTGGTCTCGAGTTATCGGAAAGAATTGCTGGTTCGATAACCGGGAGCGCTCCTGTTCCGCTACCAGAAATAAGTGTTAGGGGAAAGTTCACATTCATTGTGCCCGTAAAAAAATAAATTGAATCCCTATACAATTTGTACACGCGGTTCACATTTACTCTTGCGCCGGTAGCGGTAGTATCACCCTTTATAAAATTATTTATGTTGCCTACCGGAGTGGCGGCAACCCAGACTGTATCCGGTGTTTGGGCAAACGTTTTAGACAGCACTGCAAAGAGAATCACTATGGCGAAAACTAATATTGCCGTAAATATTGATTTCATGAGAATTTTCCTTTCTGTTAGAGTTTATAAAAATGCAGCTTAAGCAACTGTCAAATCTAAAAGAACTCCTTTTTAAGGTATGGTTCTGCTTTGACATGTTGGTAGAGGAATTACTATTATCTCCTTTCACCTCTTAAAATAATAAGGTTAAACATATTTTATTTTGAATAGAATTTCTTATTCACGAAATTTATTTTTAATACATTATTCAATTTTCAATTAATTTATTAAGAACTATAAGTTCCATCGAAATCCCAGGTCAGCTGTTAAGCCATAAAATTGTTCGGAATTAGGAAAACCTGATCCTTGATTTGTGTTAACATCTTTTGCATTGTTAATGTTGTTTAGATCAAAGAATGTTTGAAGACCGAACCAGGGTAAAGCCTGTTTAACGGA
This sequence comes from Bacteroidota bacterium, assembly GCA_023475265.1. GTDB lineage: Bacteria > Bacteroidota > Ignavibacteria > Ignavibacteriales > Ignavibacteriaceae > FEN-1297. The sequence goes on along the minus strand of JAMCWE010000227.1, from coordinate 26,640 downwards.
AAGATCCCATCTTACATATTTTGCAGTATTTACTCTAAGTTCCTGCCAGAAATTATCTCTTTGAAAAACATTTGCCTGCTGCAGCATAGAAACACGTACTGAGAAGCCTTTGTAGTCATACCCAACCGCAAGGTTTGCAATATTATTTGGTTGATATATTAACCGGTCTGTATAAAAAGTATTATTTACAATCTGCTTGTATTTCGGCAAATAGACAGTTGTAACTGTAGTAAGGGGATACTTAGCTTGAGAAAAGATATGAGTATAGTTAACGCTCAACACCAAACCCGATAACGGACCAGGCAAATACCAAAAGTGCGTCTGCCAATCAAGTTCAATACCCCACACATCAACTATATTTGGGTTATTTATATACGTACTTAGAGGTTCCCCCTTTGTGGTATTAGGAATTCCCGGGTAGTTTGCGGGATTAATTATATAGGTAGTTGTCGGAAATATTAAATCATTAATATGTTTTAAGAAGCCATCAATTGTGAATAGCCCTATAGTGTTGTTATAGATCGAAAGTATAGCATCGTAATTTGTTGAATGCGCCGGTTTCAAAGCGTAGTTATTCCATGAAACACTACTAAATCCAACATCAATTCTTGGTACGATTGCATTAACCGGGGGATAATTTAAAGTATTTGTATAAGCCAAATGCAGTTGCATCCAGGAAAGCGGTTTGAATATTAAATGAACCATAGGCAGCCAGAAACCATGTGTTTCTTCAATTGTAGTATCGTCGTATTCGTATGAAAGAGATGTTTGAATACCCCGGGGGGCAGTATAGGAGGTTATAAGCTGCTGGTACCTTGCACCCGGCAGCAATGTAATGCCTTGACCAAATTTTATAGTTGACATTATATATGCTGCGCTTTCATATTCATTTCCTGAATAGTCATTTGTAATCGATGAATGACCATTATACGCTTCTTGACTTTGCCAGGTATAAGGAATTGATTGTACAGTATCAAGATTAACATTCTTAATAACATCCGATACTTGATGCATAAGACTAACGTTTGTAGCCACACCCATGGGATAATCGCCGCCCAGAAAATTACCATAATTAAAATTTGGATCTACAAATAACGTGATCGGTAATAAAAAATTAGCATTCGGAACAGTTTTTCCCATCCACGGAAAAGCATTCAAAATAGCCTGTACGAAAATATTGCCGCCACTTAAATAAAGTGGTTTGTTATCAACATCATAATTATAGGATCTAATTGTAAATTTATAAGTGCCCCCAAATTTCAGCACACTGGTTATATTTTGAGAAAAATTGATATTGGATTGAAAATCCAATGAAGCAGAAAGCTGCCGGTTTCTATAAAAATTACTTGACTCATTAACATTTTGTAAAAAGGTTTGGGATAGATCGTTTTTTGCAAGGGATGGTATAGCTTGAGGGCTTAAGCGCTGATAGTTAGCGTTAGCAAGACCGACCAAATTTTGTTCAAACCCAAACGTTAGAGCATTCGGTGTAAAATTCTCTGAATATGAATGAGACAATTTTGCATCAACTGTAAAAAATGGGAATGCTTTTTCAACGTCAAGAAGATTTGTGACAACATTTAGTTTGTTCCGTTGATCTGTAGTTGAATAGTCGTGAGTATTATTGATTAGGCTATAAGATTCGCTTCTTGATTGAGACTTTGTATCACTAGAGCTGACAAAATTCATAAAGCCTATTTTCATGTCAGAAAGTTTATAATCCATTACAACTGTTGCTCCATAGCGCTGTCTATTACTTGGTACACCATAAAGATTTAAGGCATTTATGTATACTGGATTAACTTTACCGAGCTCCGGCCCATTTAAGGAGTAACTTGCCCCCAACCGATTGGATGTCAAGTTACGTTTTTCTATATTAATCTCAGCAAAAATCCCAAGGTGTGAATCAAAGAAACGAGATTCGGTACTACCAACAAGATTATAGTTCCCGTATTTTTTAGTCAAATCATTATACCCACCTTGTGCAGTAAGATTGATTGCAGTGCCTGCTTTGGATTCCTTAGCCTTTCTCATCTGAAAATTAACACTCCCCCCAAGTACCGCTGCATCCATATCGGGTGTAATAGCCTTAGTCACCTCAATTCCTCCAAGCATATTTGAGGAGATCATACTAACATCAACCGCACGACTTGAGGATTGGTTCCCGGGAATCTGCACTCCATCAATAGTAACCAGGTTATACTGCGGGGCAAGTCCACGTATTACAACCTGTGTTGCTTCTCCCCCTTCCCTAACAAGAGAAACGCCGGGAAGTCTTCCTACAGACTCAGCTGCGTTTGCATCTGGTAATTCTTGTATACGCGCGGCAGAAACTACGTTTTTAATTTGATCGGACGATAGCTGCTGGTTAATTGCTGCATTTTGACCGCTAGCTTGGGCAGTAACAACCACCGTCTTTCCTTTTACTCCAACTGCAATCAATTTAAAATCTTGTTTTAAAGTTGTATCTTTTTTGATCTTGATAGTGAACTCTTCAGATTTATAACCAATATATGATGCCCGGATAGTATATGTGCCAAGCGGAACATCGCGGATAATATATTTCCCATTTTCATCGGATGCGGCGCCCATACTTGTTCCTTTAAGGAATACGTTTGCGCCTGGCAGAGTCTTGCCTGTCTGGGCATCCTTTACATGTCCTTCTATATTCCCATTAGCCGCAAGAGCAGTAGTAGTTATAGAAAAAACGACTAATAATATTATACTTTTGAGGGAAAAAATTTTATACATTTTACTCTATCATAGTAATTAATTAGAAAAAATTTCAAGCCTAAAATTGAAAGGTGGAAATTTCATTATTTTAAAATGAAATATTTCCATTACATTAAAGAAAGGACTAATTACGATTTCATTTGGTTAATAATATTTATAATTTTCATAAAAACCTCAGAAATATCTATTATAAAATTTTCCGAACACATTCACGATATACTGCAAAAAACTAGATACTAATTCTGTTTTCTTTTCTGCTTCTGGAAATTAGTCTATATCATAATTTATCTTTGTATTATCCTTAGATTTAATCGTAATTTTTTTACTTCTATAAAAAAACATCACTAAAGAGCAGGACATAATCTCTTGTGGTGGATATTCCTTTGCTAGTAAAAATACGAACAAAAGTATCTCGAAAAATTCCGTTTTTGTTCCGCCAATTCCCCTTACCCAACTATTAAATATTACCTTCACAAGAGATTTATTCATCACCAAATATGGGTCACTTTGTAAATGATTGGTTCGAGCCGGTTCTCTGCCTCTAATTGCTAGTTTTTGCATAAGATTTTTTACTTCTTCTAATTTGAATCTTATTTTTTTGCGCTAAAGTACATGATGTTTACTCCATACTTCAGCCATAGTTTTCCCTTCGGCTAATTCTTTTCGAACAACATTTTCAGTATTTATTCTTTTAATTACTTCATTTATTACCTCTTCTTCTATAGCCTTTGGAATGACAGCTATGCCATCCAGATCTGCAAAAATTAAATCATCGGGAGATATTTTTACTCCTCCAATTGTGATGGGAATATTATAATCCACAACTCTTACTCTGCCGGTAGTATCAATTGGTGATGTACCCCATGCGAAAGTAGGAAAATCCATTTTAATAATTTTTCTAGCATCACGGGTATAGCCATTAACAATAGCTCCTCGACATTTACGAGCATATAATGCGGTTGCGGTAAGCTCACCCATTATACCTGTAATAAATTTATCAGCCCCAGTAGTCACTAGAAGAGAATCTGGTTTTATTGAGTCTATACATTTTATTACCGTATCATAGGGCTCATCAGTATTACCGTCATTTTCGTTAAGTAATGTCACGGCTCTTCCTATTACAACAAAATCTTCTTTCAGTGGATAAATTCTTGAATGGGGAGATAAAACTTGAAAACGATAACCCATTTCGTCCAATATATCTGAAAATGCTGCTGAGTATGCATTCTTTTCCAGATAATCTAATAGTTCAGTTTCAGTATTAAATTTCATAGCCTACTTCTTTTAAAAAATAATTATTGTTATGTGTTGAAAGATTTATTTTATTCTTGTGCAAAAATAACTTGAAGTAACTCAGTACTAATTGTACCGAGTATTAAGTTCGTAGATTAAATAACCTCTATTCTTCTTATGACTTTTTGAATAATAAAAACCGTTATAATCTTTTAGTAATTCTAATTATACGGTAAAATATCGAATTCACCCTGCAATCTGATATCAGTAGAAGAAGCACCTATCATTACTTTAAACTTACCTGGTTCAACCACCCAATTCATTTCCCTATTCCACAGTTTTAGGTCATCCGGTGTAATTGTAAATTTTACTTGTTTCTTTTCGCCTGGAAGCAAGTGAACTCTTTCAAATCCTCTTAAATTTTTTACATAAGTTGTTACGCTGCTTACAAGTTGCCTTGTGTACATCTGAACAACTTCATCCCCTTCTCTTCTGCCAGTATTTTCAACGTCAAATGATACATTAATATTTCCAGCGGGAAATTGTTTTGTTGGAGTGATTGTTAAATTACTGTATTGAAATGTTGTATAACTTAATCCAAAACCAAATGGGTAAATAACACCAACTACACCTGCGTCTCCGCTATCAACATTAGCATTGGGTTTTGCTGGAAAATTCAATGGGACTTCGCCAACAGTTTTTGGAAAAGTTACTGTTAATTTTCCGCCAGGATTGTAGTCACCAAATAATACTTTGGCTATTGCTTCCCCGCATTTTTCACCTGGTATCCATGCTTCTAAGATTGACGGGACATATTTATTTATCCAGTTAATACTCAGTGCTCGACCGTTAATTAAAACAACAATTGTAGGTGTACCTGTATTATAAACAGCTTTAATTAAATCTAATTGTCTTCCAGGTAAATCAAGGCTGGTTCTGGATTTATTTTCTCCAATGGTATTTGGTGAATCACCAACAACTACAATAGCAACGTCGGATTTTTTCGCATTCTCAACGGCTTTTTCCATTTCTTCTTTCTCTTCTATAGTTATTGGTTCAGGTAATATTTCACTTTCAGGCCAGTTTGCATCAACTACTTTAGAACCTTCTGCATAATAGATTTTTGTAGAAGATGAAACTTCATTCTTAATTCCTTGTAACACAGTAATAACATGAGTCGCCAGAGGACCATAATGCTGCAATTCAAGAGAAGTATCGGTAGCATTAGGACCGCAAATTGCTATTGCTTTAATATCCTTTTTTAATGGAAGAAGATTATTTTGATTTTTCAATAATACTAGTGATTCTAAAGCGGCTCTTAAAGCAACCTTTTGATGTTCTTCGTTATTTACAATTTTATCTGCTAATTTTATATCTTTCACATAAGGATGATCAAATAAACCGATAAGAAACTTTACTCTCAGTACATCTTTTACTCTTTCATTAATCGTATTCATAGAAAGCTTGCCTTCTTTAACTAGCTCGCGAAGTGGATTCAAAAATACATCCGGAGATGTGAATGTAGTGCGTACATCCAATCCAGCATTAATTGCCTGTCTAACAGCATCTTTATAAGTTGCAGCAACGTGATGTTTACTGAAAAGATATTCTAAAGCATCGCTATCGGAAACAATATAACCCCTAAAGCCATATTGCTTGCGTAGCAGTTCAGTTAAATAATATTTACTTCCTGTAATCGGGACACCATCATAATCATTATAAGAACTCATTATTCCGAGTAGCCCCGCTTCTTTAATAACTGTTCTGAATGGAGCTAAAAAAATATTGCGGGTTTCCCGCGGAGATGTTTGCGGATCTACTCTTCCCATTCCTTCTCTTGCGCCTTTATTGCCGCTGTATATCGCAAAATGTTTAGCGGTCGCTGCAATTTGATAATGGTCTTGCATCCCTTTTACCAATGATATACCTAACTGAGTTACTAAATATGGAGACTCACCATAAGACTCTTCTGTACGTCCCCATCTCGGATCTCTTTCAACATCAAGTATCGGCGCATAAACATTAGTAAATCCTAAAACACGCGCTTCTTTACCAGTTATCTCCCCAATTTCATGTACTAGTTCTGTATCCCATGTGCTTCCGATTCCAATCGGGAAAGGGAAATCAGTTGATTTATAAGCCTCAACGCCGCGAATACCTTCGTCTGTCATATCCGCCGGAATGCCGAGACGCGTATCTTCAATGAAAAATTTTTGTATTTGGTTTATTGCCCATGCGTGTTTTGATGCCGGCCATACGTACTTGTTATTCGATAAAGGTTTATTGAAGCCTTGAAATCCGTTTAACTGTTCGTCAATATTTCCAATACCGTCTTTCCATGATTCGTTTTTCCATTCAGAAGTTGGAAGAGCATCCTTTAATACTCTCCCATATCCATACAAGGTTACCATTTGACAAGTTTTTTCATCAAGGGTCATTCGCGATAATAAATCATTAATTCGGTCTTCAATATCAAGATTTTGATTTTCATATGGATCCATTTTACCATTTTTATTTAGGTCGATCCAACCTTTATGATATATATTATTTTTGTCATTTTTTTGAGCATAAAGATTCAAATTAAACAACAAGGCAGTTAGTAACATCAAAATATTTAAATGAATTTTACTTACCGTCATGTTTTTCCCCTTAAAAAAAACGCTCTACATATTTTTTTTCGATTATTGATTAGCCAGTACATCGACTGCAAATAATCCATTATGTTTTCACAATCCCATGACCTAGTGAACAAATTCATTATTTAAGCTCTAATAATCATTATTGAAAAGTTTATTGCGATGACGATATTCTGGATTGGAATGTTTATTAGTTACATGATTCTTTGTTTACTCTTATTTTGTATAATGATTTATGTTTTAATAAAATATATGTACGAATAAAAGTATAGTTATAAAGTATGTAAAAAAATTTATTCATGATTAAATTTTAAAAAGAAATTAATTATAAAGAAGCTAAACCACACCAATCATCTATAAAATAGAGTAAAGCTTTTGCCATTTTACGAATATCCACAATTTCAATCTGCTCTATATTAGAATGAGCATGGGATAAACTTCCGGCACCAACAACAACAGTCGGAACATTTAACCTATGAACATACTGCCATGCATCGCAAGCGGCTGTCATTGCCGAAACGACAGGAGTAATCCCAGCATTGGATTCCGCTTTCTTTAGACTTTCAACCAAAGGATGATTCTCCGGAATTTGATTCCCTTCATTGTTCAGCATCTCAAAAACTAGTTCGCAATTATTTCTTAGCCAATCATCTCCATGTTTTTTTAATGCATCCCTCATTCCATTTTGCACTTCAAGTATTGAAACATTCGGGAGAAAACCAAAAATGCCTTTAACCGACGCCGTAGCAGGCACAGTTGCCGGCCAATCCCCTGCATTCAGCATACCGAAAGTTATAGGCATTGGATTTTCAAAGCCATCAAATAACTTATTGCTTCCACGAGACTTTCTTAAAAGCTCATCATGATATTCTTCAAGAATATTCATTGCCTGAACCGCCATCTTTATTGCACTTATTCCCGGTTCCTGGCTGCCGCTATGAGTCGGTTTGCCAATGCATTTAACTTCAAACCAAACAGCTCCTCTTACAGAAGAAAGTATTTTAAATTCAGACGGTTCTAATACGATAGCTGCATCAGCCTTTATTTGATTTTGAACAGCAAATAAAGTTCCATTGCCGCCATTCTCTTCTTCAATAACTATATCAATCGATATTTTTGATGATGGTTTTAGTTTTAATTCATTTAGACAACGAAGGGCAAGATATATCGCAGCTATCTGCCCTTTATCATCACAAGCACCTCGACCAAATATTTTTCCGTTTTCTATCTTGGGGTTGAATGCGTCAATTTGATTTTTGGATGGAGGAACTACATCACTATGTGCATTGATAATTAAACTTTTCCCCGTTGAAACATCAGGGCTGAATTTAAGTCTAACATTTTGAGTGTCTGTATAACTTAAACCATCTAACTGCCAACTATAATTAGGATGTGAAGAAAAAGTTTCCGGGATTTGAATTAGCTCTGCTTTATCGCATAACGATTCCATTTTTTTATAAATAAACTTATTAACCGCACCTTCTTTCCCTCGGGTTGATGGAAATTTAATTATCTCGCAAAGAAAATTTACCGCATCCTCAATCTGATTATCAATAGCAACACCAAATTTTTTTTCTGTCATATCCATATCAAATATTTACCTTTTTATAAACTTACGGGATATCTCGGTTTTTGACCTTTGATAAACCTTAAAACATCTTCCATTATTTTCTTTCTAATATCCCAACCAGCATCTTCAGAATACCAGCTGATGTGTGGAGTAAGAATAACATTCTCCAATCCTACAAGAGGGAAATTATTTGCCGGAGGTTCTTTTTCGTAAACATCAATGCCGGCTCCGGCAATCCATTTTTCTTTGCAAGCTTTTGCGAGCGCATCGGCATTAATAATCCCGCCTCTGGCAGTATTTACAATTATTGATTCGGGTTTCATCATTCGCAATTCTTTTTCCCCGATCATGTGGTACGTCGTTAAATTCAGCGAACTATGAATACTTATCATATCCGATTGAGAAAGGACATCTTCCAAACTATTATTCGATACTCCAAGCTCACTTAACCTTTTTTCGCTCAGTAACGGATCGTAAACCAAAACATTTATATCAAAGCCCCGCAGCATTTTTAAAATTTTTTGTCCAATTCTGCCGCATCCGATTAGCCCTGCAGTTTTCCCGGAAAACCGTCTGATAGGTATAATTGGTGAAAAGTCCCATTCACTTTTTCCGATTGATAATTTCATACTTTCGGATTGAAGGACAAATTTTCTATAAGCAACAAGAAGCAGCATCAGAGCTTGTTCGGCAACTTCTTCTGTACAATAATCCGGGATATACGATACCGTAATATTAAATTCATTTGCCGATTTTATATCTATATTATCATAACCGACTCCGTGACGGATGATCAGTTTACACTTATTTAACTTTGACAAAACTTCCCTATTCATTTTTGCCATATTAACTATTATAATATCAGCATCAATTAATTTTTCAACAAGCTGATTTGGGGAAGCATGTTTCATTTGGAATATTGAATATTCCAATCCGAGCTTCTTAAACTCTTCCTTCTCCCATTCTAGATCAGCTTCAATGTAATCTGTTATAACTACTTTCAAGGTTAAATTCTCTTTCTATGATTGCATCACAATGTTTTGTTTATTTCATTCATAACTCGATCAAAAATTTCAACTGCTATATCACATTCTTCCTTTTTAATTACCAATGGTGGCGCAACTCGTATAACGTTTCCATACATTCCCACTCGACCTAACATCAATCCTAGTTCAGCACATCGTGAAATAATTTTTTTACATATATCAACTTCAGGCACATTCTCTTTTTTGTTTTTTACTATTTCAATTCCGATTACTAAACCAAGCCCTCTAACTTCTCCTACAAAATCGTATTTCTTCCAAAGATTACTAAGACGTTCAAGCAAGTATTCACCAACGGTACGGGCATTCTCAGTTAAATTTTCCTCTTTCAAAATCTCAAGAACAGAAAGAGCAGCAGCACTTGAAAGAGGATTTCCTCCTGTCGTACTTGACATTTCTCCGGGACTCATACAATCAAATATTTTACTCTCTCCTGCAACTGCAGAAGTCGGAATGCCGCTCCCTAGTCCTTTGCCAAGGCATATCATTTGCGGTTTAATATCTTCCCACTCAATTGCAAACAACTTTCCTGTTCTGCCAAAAGAAGACTGAACTTCATCAATAATTAAAATTAATCCCCGAGCATTAGCCCATTTCTCCAATTCTTTCAACCATCCTTTTGGCGGAAATATAAAACCCGCGGAACCTTGGTATGGCTCTGCGATAACTGCACCCAAATCTCCTGATGAACTTGATTCAATTATTTTATCTAACATTTTTATACAATAAAAATCACACTCCGGAAATTTTTTATCATAAACACATCGAAAACAATTTCCATATGGTGCCATTATTCCTCCCGGCAATGCCGGACCGAATTGTCGCCTTGTATTAATATTGCCTGCAATACTCATCGGACCATAAGTTCTTCCGTGAAAAGCTCCGTAAAAGGATAATACTTCATGCTTACCGGAATAACGTTTGGCAATGCGAATAGCTGCTTCAGTTGCTTCAGAGCCTGTGGTAAGTAAAAAAACTTTATCAATATTGTCTGGTAAAACTTCCACTATACGTTTTGAAAGCTCTACTCTTTCCGTCGTTGGAAATGAGTAACAGTTCATTAATCTCTTAGTTTGATCAACTACAGCTTTAACATGCTTTGGATGAGAATGACCGATATTTGTAACAAGAACTCCGGATGTAAAATCGAGAAAGAGATTGCCATCTACGTCGGTAATCCAAACGCCTTCGGCATGATCCCAAACAACAGGCACTTGATCTGCCATACTTTGTGGTTCACTTTGCTTAGACTGATTAATAATTGCTTTTGAATTTGGTCCTGGGACCTTTCTTTCTTTTAGTATCATATTTATTATTTTATCCTAGGTTTAACATAGCTTCGCCCCGTCATTTACATTATTTCACATTGTGGAATAACGTTTCATTTTAAAATAAACAGTTTTTATATTTATGTCAAGGAAAAAGAAGCACATGTAATAATATTTAGGAATAATATGACTTGGATTATACGTTTGTTGTAAATTAAAGAGGATAAATTTAATTTTAAGTGTGATTTAAAATTAGAGAGTAAATAGAAAAGCCTATGAGTCTAAATATTAAAGTAGTTGCAAAAACTTTTGAAGTACTTGAAACATTAAATCGTGAACCGAAAATATCTTTAAAAGAAATTACAGACAGAGTAGCGTTCCCCAAACCAACTGTGTTTCGCCTTCTTCATACTTTACAGACACTTGGATATGTTGATCAAGATCCTGATGCTCAAACTTTTACTTTAAGCTCAAAATTTATTTCTTTCATTAATGGAGCGAACAGAGGGAGCGAATTATTAGTATTAGCACAACCTTATATGGAAAAATTAAGAAATGAATTTAAGGAAACAATAAATTTGGCAAAAATGGTAGATAACACACCGGTATACATTAATATTTTAGAATCAAGCCACTCTTTTAGAATAAGTGATAGTATCGGAGATCATGCTTCCTTTCATTCAACTGCCATCGGAAAAGCAATTATTGCTTTTTTACCTGCCAATAAACTAAAAGAGCTATTGAAGAAATATTCATTTAGTCGATTTACTAAAAAAACCATAACTAATATTTCTGAATTGGAAAAGGAAATTGCAAAAGTTAAAAAGCAAGGATTTGCCGTTGATGATGAAGAAGGTCATGATGGAGTAATTTGTATAGGCGCACCAATTTTTGATAAGGATCGTTATGCTTTTGCGGCTATAAGTATTTCTATGCCAAAAGTTAGAGCAAAAAAAATAATTCTTGAGAAGATAAAAAAGGAATTAACCGCAACCGGTAAGAAAATTTCAGAAGAGCTTGGGGTTAAAGATATCTAATTTTAGTTGTTTATTAACTTTTATCAAATCTATTTTATTTGATCTCATACTCAATTCAAACTGAATAGCGTTATACATATTTTAACTATAAATGATTTCCCAAAACTTTATCTGGTTAGAACAAATACCTAATAAAACTATTTACTTATGATACAGAGATTTGAGCTAGCGTATTGAATATAGTTAGAATAGGGTCGTGATCAGATTTCATGGCAGTTTTATTATTTGTTGGGATAAATATGAAGAATATATTTGGTTATATAGAGTTATATTAAAACAACTTTAATCCATTTAAACAATGCTCGAAAATAAGTTACGCTAAACATTTCAATATTAAGGGTAAAATTGAAGTTTATAATTTTCTCAGTAAAAAATAATAGAATTATTAAAGGCAAAAACGCCAGTTACTACAAAGTAAACTTTAATATATTCAGATTACAAGACTAAGTATATTTTTATATAATTGATGCAAAGAGTTTGGATTATAAGAGAGAATTTAGAAATACGAGGAAGATGATTCTACTTCAAATAAGTCTTCACAAAAAAGTCTAATTGTCTAACTCATCATGTTTGATAACGTGAAGTTATTACGGTGTGAAAATAATGCCAAGCTTATAATAATCATTTCGGAAAAAATTGTATAAAAATAGCTGAAATTTCCTTGGTGGCTGTTAGGGCACTGTCCGACAGATTTTTAAGTTCGAATTAGTTTGGTTTGTAAGAGGCAAATCGCTCATTTTGTTCTCTTGACTATTTTTTATGATTTAAATGTTATTCTTTGAACGAGTTAAAAAAAAACAAAAACCTCGAAGACCATATTATTTTGTAGTAGTAGAGGTTTGAAAAAAGCGTGCGGAGAGACAGGGATTCGAACCCTGGATACCGATCACTCAGCATAACGGTTTTCGAGACCGTCCCATTCAACCACTCTGGCATCTCTCCAATTTTAACTGAAAATTAAATGCACACCTAAAATTAATATTAATCCAAGACTTAATGAAAAAATTACAAGTCTAGTATGATTTTTTAGCATCTCACCAAGCACAGCATGCAAAGCTAAAAATACAAATCCTCCGGCAATATGCGCCATAATTGCACTTGAGATTATTGGCGAAATACCTGATTGAAATAAATATGTACCTAATATTGTTCCAATTATTGTAGTTGATTCGACTAATGTTACATAAATTATTATTTTTTGTTTCGGATAACTTGAGCTAAACATCAATGCAGCAAGTGCTAATCCTTCAGGAAATTTATGAGTTAAAATTGCTGCTAATATAGATTCGTTTTGAGCATGAATATTATTTCCCGTGCTCAATGCCATTCCATCTAACAACGAATGAATTGAAAGAGCTGTAATTAAAGTTAAAACAATTTCAGAAAATTTATGTGTTGTCTTTTCGTCAAAATGACTTGCTGAACATGCCGGACAAACATGCGAAAAATATTTACTTATAAACCAGAATAAAAAATATCCCGAGAATGCACTGATAATAATTTCAATTGTCTTTAAATTTTCCGCTGATTCCGGAATTAAAACAAATACTGCAGCACCTAAAAGTGCACCAGCTGAAAAAGATATTAAGCTGCATAATTTTTTATGATCTAGTTTAATAAAAAATGTTGAACCAGCACCCGACAAAGCTGAAATTAAAGCTAATACGCCTTTGATTATATTACTATCCATTAGAGTAAAATTATATAGGATTAAAAATTAACTTGCAAATATAAACATTATCTTTTGATTTAATAGAATTCATTACTGCTTAGATTCATAATTCCTTAAATGGGATCAAATATTTTGTTAAAGGAAATGAAAGTTTTATATTTGCAACGATTTTTTGGAAAGGTGCAGGAGTGGCTTAACTGGCACGCCTGGAAAGCGTGTGTGCCTTAACGGGTACCGAGAGTTCGAATCTCTCCCTTTCCGCTTGTACTTAAAGAAGCCTCGAAATTTCGAGGCTTCTTAATTTTTAAATTCAAACTACATTATCAATATGTTTAATCGATTCATCTATTCAGCATACTTTTTTAAAATTGAAATTGTAGATGAATCAGTGTTAAAGACGGAATTATAACCCGGCGGTTCATGGGGTGGATCGCCGGTAAACGGATCACCGGGTTTCCAAAAATGTTCTTTATGCTGACTTCGCCCTTCCCCGCCCTATGCCCAGAAATTTGATCCGGCAATTGGAGATCTAGCACCTGCACTATCATAAACAGTTTCTAAAATTTTATTATAGAAATTGTCTCTAGCGTATGTTGGTGTTCCAGGATCATAAGATTCGTTGTCCCGCGGAAATCCAAATTCTTCCATTACAACCGGCTTATTTAATTTCCGTGCAATTGACATGTGTTCGTTAAAATAGTTCATTGAACTATCTACTGCTGTAGAGAAAGTTTCAGAAATATTTTTAGGATTAAGAAAAATTTTATTATCATAATTTTATTATCATAATTTTATTTGAGAATAATTATTCCTTTGTTAACTTTTGATTATAAAAATATTCTTAGAAAAAATGCGGCCGATTCAAAAAATTATTTTTTTCTCAACAATCTTTATCTTTATTCTGATTTTTATTCTTTTTGAATTACTAAGAATAAAACCGATAATTTCTTATACTTCTGCATACATTTCTTCTTCACTTGTCTTTTTATTTCTCTGCTGGCAAATCTTAAAGTCAGATATTCCAAAGAAATATATCACCGCATTAATTGCTTTAGGTATTTGTTTAAGAATAATTTTTTCGTTCTTACATCCAATCGGATCAGACGATTACTACAGATACTTATGGGATGGAAAAGTTCAGGCAAACGGAATAAATCCATATCGTTATGCACCCGCAGACACAGCTCTTAATAACCTTCATTCTACTTCATTACCGAAGCTTGTAAATTTTCCGGAGATGAAAACTATTTATCCTCCGCTTAGCCAAATGATTTTTTACTTTTCTTATTTAATTGGTGGGGAAAGTTATTTAGGATTAAAATTTTTGCTTTTGGTTTTCGATCTTTTTACTCTTTTGGGAATTTCTCTAATTATAAAGAAATTGAATTTGCCAACTAAGAATATCTTGCTTTATGCATTATGCACTCTTCCCCTTTTTCAATTTTTTATAGATGCTCATGTTGACGGTTTTGGATTAACTTTTTTAATCTTCGCAATATTCTTTTATATAGATAAGAAAAAACTATTAAGCTTAATTTTTCTTTCAGCATCAATTTGTGTAAAACCGCTTGGATTAATTCTCATCCCTATTTTCTTCTTCCAAGAAAAAAACTGGAAAGACAAATTCTTAGTAATTGCAATTCCAATTTTGATTTGCACAATTGCATATCTGCCATACATATTTACCGGCAGCCCATTTCAAGCCTTAATGCAATTCACAGAGAACTGGATGTTCAACGGAATTGTATTTGATATCTTAGATTCTTTTATTAAAAATAATCAGTTAACCAGGGCGATTTGCGGTATACTTCTCATGATTGTTTATTTGTCGGTAATATTAGGCCGGAAAGATTTTTTAACTAAATTATTTTTATCGTTATTTTTTGTTTATATATTTTCTCCGGTAGTTCATCCATGGTATTTAAGCTGGCTCGCTGTTTTAATTCCGTTCATCCCAAGATGGAGCGGAATTGCATTTGTTTCGTTAATCAGCTTAACTGCTTTTACAGTTCTTAATTACCAGCTAAACGGAGTTTGGAAAGAATATACTTTGGTTCTTTTGTTTGAATATACACCGGTTCTTTTTTTAATTTCCTACGAATGGTTAAAGAATAAAGATCTTGTTCAAAAAAATATAATTTAAATTTGATCTGTATCTCATTGATGTATTACAGAAATGGGATATATTTAATTCGTTTAACATAAATTATTAAAAACTTACGGAAACAAAACTAACTTTTTCACATCATAAATCATTTCAACCCATATGAAACAATTTAAGCAAACCCCGTTATCATCTTTGAATTTAGAGTGCAATTTTTATTCACCAAGATTTTTCAAATTGATATTTAACGTTGCAGTCATTTCAATATTATTTTCTCAGATTATTTCCGGTCAATCAATTTCTGAGAAAGCATATTCAGATATGCACTGGCGGTTAGTTGGTCCATACCGCGCTGGTTGGGCAACAATGGCAGAAGGCATTCCCGATTCATTAAATACATTTTATTTCGGCGGCGCCGGCGGAGGAATTTGGAAAACCAGCGATGCAGGCAGAACATGGAAACCGTTTATGCAGCATGAATCTGCTTCATCAATCGGAGCTCTCGCAGTTTCACTTTCTAATTCAAATATAATTTATGCAGGCACAGGCCAGGTTGCATTGCGATATGACATGTTATCCGGCAATGGAGTTTTCCGTTCTGATGACGCTGGAAATACTTGGAAGAATATTGGATTGAAATCAACAAAATATATTGGAAGAATTTTAGTCGATCCGAAAAATCCCGATAGAGTTTTAGTCGCAGCTTTAGGAAATGTTTTTAGTCCGACTAATGATCGCGGGATATATCTTACAAACGATGGAGGGGAAAAATGGCAGCAAGTTCTTTTTGTTAATGACAGCACCGGCGGCGTTGACTTAGCTTCAGACCCAACTAATCCATCAATTATTTACGCTGCACTTTGGCAGATTCATATTCATCCGTGGCTTGATTACTTTGATCCTCAAACTAATAGTGGTTCGGGAATTTATAAAAGCGAAGACGGCGGCGAACATTGGAAAAAATTAACAGGCAACGGAATTCCAGAAAGTTCATTAGGAAGAATCGGACTTGCTGTTGCTCGTGGGAGTGAAGGAAAAATAGTCTATGCTACAATTATTTCCTCTGATGGAAAGAGCGGATTGTATCGCTCCGATGATGCCGGACAAACATGGCAATTTGTAAATAAAGATGGCGCACTTGCAAATTCATATTTCAGTCGAGTAACTGTTGATCCAAAAAATCCTGACAAAGTTTATGTAATGGGAAGATCGATCAGCAAATCAACAGACGGCGGAAAACATTTTACATTTTTCAAAGGCGCACCCGGTGGAGACGATTATCATTTTCTTTGGATCAATCCTTCAAATTCAAATTATATGATTACTGGTTCAGATCAAGGTGCGGTCGTAACTGTGAACAGAGGGAAAAGCTGGTCAAGCTGGTACAATCAACCGACGGGACAATTTTATCATATCGCGGTTGATAACCAATTTCCTTATCACATATACAGCGGACAGCAGGACAATGGAACAGTTGATATTGCTAGCCGCGGCCCGAACGGCGTTATTGAAGACCGCGACTGGCAACCGGTTGGCGGTGATGAACGTGATTATGATGTTCCGAAACCAGATAACCCAAATATTGTTTTCGGCAGCGGGCTTGGCGGACCTATTTCTAAGTTTGATGATATTACTCATCAGTCAGGTGATGTTTCACCCTGGCCTATTTCAACTTACGGCGCTTTACCTCTTGGAATAAAATATCGTTACTCATGGGTTACTCCGCTTGTAATTTCGCCGGTGAAACCTCATCCAATGTATTTTGCTTCTCAATATCTTTTTAAATCTACAGATGATGGAAACCATTGGAAGATAATAAGTCCCGATCTTACCGGTGCTGATAAAGGAATAAAAGATTGTAAGAATCCCGATCTTGTTCAAGCTGAAAAATGCGGTTACGGAGTTATCTGGAGTATTAACCCTTCGCCGATAAGCAATAACATAATTTGGATCGGCACTGATGACGGTTTAATTCAGCTTACAACTAATGGCGGTAAGAGTTGGAAAAATGTTACGCCGCCATCAGTACCGTTATGGTCGCGCATAGATGCAATTGATCCCTCATACACTGATCCGCATACGGCTTATGCTGCTGTAAACACTCACCGATTAGGTTATGCATCGCCTTTAATTTTTAAAACAAATGACAATGGAATGACCTGGCAGAAAATTATTAATGGCCTGCCGGATGATGAATTTATTAATGCAGTCCGTGTTGATCCGGTTCAAAAGAATTTGCTTTATGCTGCTACTAACCGCAGTGTTTATGTTTCGTTTAATGATGGCGCTGACTGGCAGCCGCTGTCATTAAATTTTCCAACAACGTGTGTAAATGATATTGTTGTTCATGATAATGATTTGATTGCGGGAACTCAAGGCCGCGGGATCTGGATATTAGATGATGTCGAGCCGCTTCGTGAAATAAGTTCTGAATTAATTTCAGAGCCAGTTCATTTGTTTAAGCCGGCTGAAGCAATTAGAATTAGAGGAAATGAAAATCATGACACGCCGTGGCCTCCTGAAACTCCGCTTGGACAAAATCCGCCGAACGGCGCTATCATAGATTATTGGCTTAAAGATAATGCGACCGGACCGGTGACTCTTACAATAAAAGATACTAAAGGAAATATTGTCAGAGAATTTTCAAGTGAAGAAAAAAATGTAAAGCTTCCATCGAATAGATATTTTGAAAAAGGATGGATCAAAGAGCCGCAAACACTTTCCGGCAATGCAGGCATGCACAGATTTGTTTGGAATCTCCGCTATAATCGTCCGCCGGCATTGAGATATGGATATTCAATTGCTGCGGTATGGACGGATGGAACTCCGCTTAATCCCGAAGGCGTGCTTGTTCTTCCGGGTCGTTACACTGCAACGTTAAAAGTTGATGGTAAAACTTATATACAGCAATTTGATATTAAGCTCGATCCGCGTGTTCATGTAAGCGCCGCTGATTTGAAAAAGCAATTTGATTTTGCACAAACAATTTATTCAGATTTGCTTAATGCATTTAAGATACATGAAAAGATAAACAGCATTATAAAAAAGAATTCTTCTTCAGAGGAAGTTGATTCACTTACAACATTAGCAAACAATGGTGAAATAAATTTTGCATCTGAAATTGGCGGATTATCTGGATTGATCAACACTGTTGAAGAAGCCGACGCAGCCCCAACACAAGGCGAGCTTGATGTTTACAAAATGTATAAAGACCAGCAAAATGATTTGATGAACCGTTGGAAAAGGATTGAGGGTACACTGAACCAATAAGATCATTTTAGGAAGTTCTTTGTATTTGCTCTAAACAAGAAAGAATTGTTAAATTGCTGAAAGGAAAAACAATTAAGCAATTTAACAGTTAAACAATTCAATAAACCATTTATGTGCGTCTAAGTTGCATTTACTTACTTCTTTGTCTAATTGCTTTAAATATTTTTCCCGTAACGACTATCTATTCTGTAAAATTCTGAGGGCTAAAGTAAAGAAGAATCCAAACAGGCAATAGTAAAAACGAAATTAAAATTTTCATATTTTCTTTATTTATTGATTTACTTTCTACAAACGAATTCATTTTTATACTTTTACTATGATCAAACATTAGGAGCTTTAACAGTTCCTTCTTCAACTACATTGAAATATTTTTTCTGAAACCACAGCGCCACATTTACCAAACTGATTAATACCGGGACTTCTACAAGCGGGCCAATTACAGCCGCAAATGCCTCGCCGCTGTTAATTCCGAATACGGCGACTGCTACGGCAATAGCCAATTCGAAATTGTTGCTTGCCGCCGTGAAGGAAAGCGTAGCTGTCTTGGAATAATCCGCACCAACTTTTCTTCCTAAATAGAACGATACGAAGAACATTATGATGAAATAAAATACCAGCGGTATTGCAATCCTTACAACGTCAAGAGGAATTTTTACAATGTATTCACCTTTAAGTGAGAACATTACAACGATTGTAAATAGCAAAGCAATTAGTGTTATCGGACTAATCTTTGGAATAAATTTAGATTGATACCATTCTTTGCTTTTAAATTTAATTAATGTAAACCGCGTAAAGATTCCGGCAATGAATGGTATTCCCAAATAAATAAAAACGCTTTCTGCAATTTGACCTATTGTTATATCAACTTTAAATGTTTTCAATCCTAAAGCGGAAGGAAGAACCGTTAAAAACACATAAGCGTATATCGAGAAAAATAAAACTTGAAAGATTGAATTGAATGCCACTAATCCGGCAGCATATTCATTATCGCCTTTGGCAAGCTCATTCCAAACAATTACCATTGCAATGCAGCGTGCAAGACCAATCATAATCAGTCCAGCCATGTATTCCGGATAACCTTGCAAAAAAATTATGGCAAGTGCGAACATTAATATTGGTCCGATTATCCAGTTTTGAATTAATGAAAGAGACAATACCTTTACATTTCTAAAAACATCGCCGAGCTCTTCATACTTAACTTTTGCAAGCGGCGGATACATCATCAATATCAAGCCAATTGCGATAGGAATGTTTGTCGTACCACTTTGAAATGAATTCCAAAAATTAACAATACCCGGAAAGAGATAGCCTGAAAATACTCCGGCAAACATTGCAATAAATATCCATAGCGTCAGATAACGGTCAAGGAAAGATAATTTTTTAGAGACATTGGACATTTCAATTTCCTCCGTCTTCAACTATAAATTTACTTTCAACTTCTCTTATCCAATCTTTAATTTTAAATTTTATTTGATCTCTGATCATTCTGGTCCCGGCAAGCTTTTCTTCATAAGTTCCTTCGATTGCAGCCGGATCCGCAAAGCTCCAATGCAGTCTTTCACAAACTCCGGGAAATATAGGACAGCGCTCCGCTGTAGTTTCATCGCATACGGTAATTACATAACCGTACATTTTCCCTTGCTTGAAGAAGTCAAAGACACTTTTCGTTTTATTTCCCGAAATATCAATTTCATCTTCTTTCATTACTTCAACTACAAAAGGATTCAAGCTTCCCGGTTCAAGACCGGCGCTTTCGGCTTCAAATTTCTCGTTACCGAAAAAATTAAGATAAGCTTCAGCCATCTGGCTGCGTGCGCTGTTATGAACACAAACGAATAAAACTCTTTGTCTATTCATACAATCTCCTAAATATTTTCTTCAGCAAGTGCATTCATCATCCAATGTACAGGAGTAGATTTGGTAGGCAGCTTTCCGCTATGAATTACTTTTCCGTTTATTACAAGCCCGGGTGTGCTCATAATTCCGTATCTCATAATATCTTTAATGTCTTTAACTTTTTCTATCTCTGCATCTATTTGATTTTCTGAAATAACTTCTCTGCAAAGTTTTTCAAGGTTAAACAGTTCGTGCATCCAGAACCAAGAACTTTAACATTTAACATCTTTTTAACACCTTAAATTTTTTTTATAGAATTTGTAAAACTCATTTTTAATTTCATCACTTACTTTTCCGAATTTTGCCATCCTTTTCTTCAATAAGAAAGCCTGCATCACGTAAGATGCTTTGGAACAGTTGAAGCAGCCGATTTAAGTGCATCCAAAATTTAACAAACACATAAATATTTAGTATGATGCATCTTTAGTATTTGCAGCCTGTTCGAATCGGAAAGAGCCTTATATAATTTTGTATTTTCCTGTATAAATTTTTTCAATTCGTTGGTTAATGAAGCTGGATAATGCCCGGCTTCAAAGTTAAATTACTTTTTATATCCTACCACCGTAATGCTGAAAATACCTTTTAAATTTTCCTTATATTCTTTTAGCCCTTGTTCTGTAAGATATTCCTTTATTAATTCTTCAGGTAATTCAATCTTCTTGGTTTTCTTTATTTCTATATTTTTGAATCCACCATCTTCTATTATTTGAAGGTAATTATTTTGCTGCAATGCGCCTGAAACACAACCAACAAATAGTTCCGCTGATTTTTTTAGCTCCTCAGTCATTTCTCCTTGTACTACTACATCGGAGACGCAAAAATGTGCGCCGGGTTTTAATATCCTAAATATTTCTGAAAATGCTTTTTTCTTATCCGGCACTAAATTTAAAACACAATTGCTTATTACAACATCTGCATAATCATTTTCCAATGGCATGTTTTCAATATCTCCAAGCTTAAATTCCACGTTAGCATAACCCAATTTTTCTTTGTTCAGGTTTGCCTTCCGAATCATTTCTTCAGTCATGTCTAATCCGGTTACTCTTCCCTCATCGCCGACAATTGCACGAGCAACAAACACATCGTTACCCGCTCCTGAACCGAGGTCAACCACAGTATCACCTTTTTTAATTCCGGCATATTCAGTTGGTAAACCGCAGCCAAGCCCAAGATCAGCATCGGCAACATATCCGTTCAGATTAGAATAATCATCCTGGAAAACTGTGTAATCATTTTTATCCGGCGTACAGCAACTAGTTGGTCCGCAGCACCCAGAGCTGTTGGCGTTTTTCGCAATCTCAGCATATTTGTTCTTCACTACTAATTTAATTTCTTCCGGTGTGTTCATTTATTATTCCTTTCGTTTATTTTTAACAATTACAAATTATTGAATATAGTTTATCCATTTCTTTTTTCGCTTTGGATAGTGTTTTATTGTTAATACAATAACAAACTTTTGGACCGTCTATCTCGCCGTCAATTAAACCTACCCGCTTTAACTCTTTCAGATGCTGCGATACTGTTGATTGCGACAAAGGAAGCTGTTCTACAATATTTCCCACCATACAGGCATTCATTGATGTTAATATTTTTAGTATCCTAATTCTAGCCGGATGAGCCAATGCTTTCGCAATATCCGCCAGCCACATATCTTCTTTTGTGAATTCTTCTTTTTTTGAAAAAGCCATTTTTATTAATTCCTCAATCGTTCATCGTAAATATACGATAAATCTTCCCTTCATGTCAATAGAATAATTATTATTTAATTGTCATCACCGGCAGTCATATTATATTGAACTTTTTTATTTGCTAAAACTGAGATATTTGCTTTTCCAAATCAGAATAAACTCAACTGATGCTATAAGATTGAGCGTAATATTCTGATACCGTTTTAACAGCTTACGCGATATTCATTCGCTTCAATGATGGTTTAACGTAGTGTTTCTCTTTATGTATCGGCAAAATCACACAGCAGGAAGATATTATAATTACTCAAGCCTGTCCAATTCATGTGGGTTTATTCTCACTTGCAGAAACAAAATTTGATAGATGCTGTTAACCTGCTATAGTAATTAATTATTGATTATTCTTTTTTCAAATTTAATTTTAGCAATGGGTTACTTAAATTATTATTTTATGATCAATAATATTCTAAAATTATTTTATTTTTATTTTAACCTTCTGCAACTAAGCAATAAGTAAAATGGCTGAAAAAACTAAGCTTTGGTATCTTGAAAATTTTAATCTTTTCAAAGATTTGAATGAAGAAAATATGATGACATTAAATCAAATTTCATCTTTGAAAGAACTTGCTAAAGATCAGCCGATTTATTTTGCGGCTGAAGCTTCTAAAGCAATTTTTTTTCTTAAAACCGGGCGCGTTAAAATAGTTAAGTATTCTAATGATGGTAAAGAGAACATTTTAACTCTAATAAATCCTGGCGAAATTTTTGGAGAAATGGCTTATCTTGAAGAAGAACAAAGAACTGATTTTGCAGTCACGTTAGAACCATCTATTATCTGTGCAATAAACAAAAATGATCTTGCCGAATTTATAAATAAAAATCCATCTTTAAACTTAAAATTGACAAAACTTATTGGATTGAAATTAAGAAGTTATTCGGAACGAATCGAAGATCTTGTTTTTAAAGATGCTAACCAAAGAATTATATCTTTTATATTAAGACTATCACAAAAAAGCGGTAAAGAATTAGGCGGACAAATTTTTATTAAGCCTTTTCTTAAGCACCAGGATATAGGGGAAATTACAGCATGTTCCCGGCAAACAGTTAATTATCTTTTAACTGATTTACGCGACAAAGGTATTATCAATTTTGACCGAAATAAGCTTGTAATTTTAAATCCAACTGAATTAAAAAAGCTATTGTTTTAAAGTAATGTCAAATACGTGACATTACTTTCAATACCTTTTTTTTATCTTTTAAATAAAAAATGAAATTGTCTTTAATCATAACTCAAAATTGTTCGGCTTGTAACCGCGCTGAAGTGGTGTTGAAAAATTTAGTTCTTAAACATCCAGAAATTTCATTGAATATTATTAATCTAAAAGATTGCGAAGAGCAAAGTATTAGTATCGTCCCAGCACTTCTAATTAACAATAAGTTATTTTCTTATGGCGATGTTGACGAAAGAAAACTTCTTAACATTTTATCAAACAACTATAATGCTTGCCATAAGCCTGGGTAACTTTCTATTCATCAGCAAAAAATTATTTGTTTTGTTAAATCCCCTTCATTACTCTATTTGGAATTGAATAATTGTTTTAGTGTAATTATAAAACCCGAATCAATATCATTCCATTTAAATACCAGCCAGCCAACAATAGTTCCAAATGCTATGTGTGCTATTGTTACAGTAACCGGGAATCCCCATCCGAAATCAACTCCGAAATGCCCGACACCAAGTGAAACAACTACCGGGCTCATCATAAAACCTATTCCTATTAATATTCCGTAAAGCGCACCCGTCCATTTTCTACCTTTACCTAAGATTATGCTGTAAATAATTCCGAAAGCTGCACCGTTCCAGAAATGATAAGACCAGCCAGCAATGTTAGATATTGTATCAGGCCCGGAAGCAAATTGATTCATCAGTAACACTCCCATTAATTTGGGAAGGTCACCGGGCATTCCACCCAGATGGAAGCCGGTTTCACGAACTATTTCTAATCCTATTGTTCCAATTAATCCGGCTAAAAATCCGTTTCGTATTTGTCTGTTAAAATCCTGCAATCCTAAAAAATAACTTAATGCAAAAACTATTATTAGAACTGCGATTGAAGGAATGAGAAAATTAACAGCCAGGTCACTTAAATCAGAATAACCGGCTTGAGAAATAACAAATAGATTGGGGCCAACACCAGCAGCTAATAAAGCAATAATGCTTAATACGATTTTTTTATATCCATTCTTCATTTTCTTTTTCCAATTTTATCAAAATACAATTTGAATATTGGAAGCGGTTGAGCCGTGTAAGCCTGCATGCCGACAGGCTTGCTCAACCGCCTCTCATATTTTGAATTACTTAGAAAGCATTCCTGTCAGCATTGCTAATTTCTGATCGAGCATTTGAACAATCATATCAACCTGTTTGTTATTTAAACTTGCAAGTTGAGATGACGGTTTTACATAGCTGATATAAGTCTTTTGATCTGTACCTTCATAAACGTTTACACGGATTGGAACTACAAAACCAACGGCGCGGTTTGCTGTAAAAAGTTTATTTCCAACAGTCGGATTCCCTACAAAGATTGAAACAGCATTCAACTTAATTCCGGTCATCGCAAGCATCTTACCCTGATTAATTTCCGACATGACCATCATTCCACCTTTAGCAACCGCCTGTTTAAGTTGGTCGACTGTTTGATCGTACGATTGTTTGGATTGGACTGTAATTAAACCAGTATCCTGAGCTAATAATTGATTAGACTGAGTAAACGAACCGGCAAAAAGTATTGCCGCAAATAAGAAAATCCCGAAAGCTTTTGGGATTATATTAAACTTTTTCATGATATATACTCCTTAAATTTATTAGAATTAATTTTATTGTCAGGTGTTAAACTATGAGTTAGATGAGGAAATGTCTGTCAAGGAGTTGACAGTTGACGATTATTTTTGGAAGTGAAATTACAAAGTAATTCAAACTTAATTTTATCTAATATTATAGATTTTAAAAACCGGATTATTTCTGCTCATTAAGGTTCCAGTTATAATCTTTATATGATATTTTTCCATTGCTATAAAGTTATCCAGGACTGGAGTTTGATAATTGGGTTAAGTAATTGCTTAGTCGTTTTTCATTTTTTAATATCTTTTTAATTAACCGAACCGATTAAAATATATTGGCCTAATATATTTGTAAAAAGTTGGTTATCCTGAACCATAGTTAAATTCCCTGACAATATTAAAATCGTTTATGCTACTCTTCGCAATGAATGCATTTTTGTACTATCCTTCCGTTTATCAGAAAAAAAAGGTTGAAGTATGAATCGTTTCTGCATTTAAATTCTACTTGCAATTCATTTGCCTCTAGGTAGGTTCAACGCGGAGTTTTTCTCTTTATTTTTTTTAATAATTGTTCGGTCATGAAGACTTAAGCGCCACTCAAATTTATTCACACTCTAAAAACAGAATTTAATAGATGCATGAAATTTGTTGTTACCAAAAATGCTCAAATGGATAGCGGTCATTCCATTCGTTATATAAATTTCTGAGTATAATCATAATGAAAAATCTTATTTTTTAGTTGCTCTAAAATTGATAATTTTATTTTACCAGCCGACATTCAACGTAAAATTAAATAGAAGTTCATTATAATTAAGCGAACTATCGAGAAGATCTTTATAAGCAGTTGTTTCTAATCTTGCATTAAGATTAATATTTTTCCATATAGAATATGTAGCATTCAAATAAAGCCCGGTCTTTTTATTTAAGGTGCTTTCAGAGGCTAAATTGAATCCTAAAGTGTTTGATAAAAATTCCGTGTATGCCGCGTTTACGCTGAGATCAAAATTGTTGATAGTAGAAATTGTAGTTGAGGGAATTGAGACTGGAGAACCGACGCTCGATGAGCCCGCATATAGAGATAAGGGATTTGGAGAAGTTGTTTTAATCAATCCCCATGAACCGGCAAATGAAATCGGATTATTAAAGCTAACTGCTTCCGTTACTGAAAATGAATTGGTTTTATAATCAGATAATCCGCTTAAAATTTTTGCTACATTGCTCTTAAAGGATACGTTTGTCATAAAGTTAAATTGTTCTATTAGTAAAGCATAACCGGTTACAGCCGAAAACATAATAGTTTTATTTTCAACTTTCTGTTCAACAATTTGATCGTCATTTTTCTGAATAAATGGTGAATAAGAAACCTGCAGGAAAGGAAGTTTAGGAAAATTCAAATCAAGATTTATTCCATATGCTGTAGTAGTAATTGTTGAACTTTTCCATTCAATAAGATTATCATGAGAAGTTCTGAAAAAAGTACTGATGGAAATTTTTCCTGACTTGAGCAAGTAGGAAAAGGGAGGGAAAAAAGGTGTGAAAATAGCTTGAAATAGTTATTTTTAAATTGCTTTGTCATACTAAGAGGCAATTTCAACTATGTTTCACCTTCGCACAACAAGAACTTCATCTGGAAGTACGGCAGTTCAAATCGT
>JAMCWE010000092.1 GCA_023475265.1 Bacteroidota bacterium | reverse complement strand
TTAACTAAATTAATTCTGTAATCAAGACTTCGGGAGCGCAGCGCTGAGCCGATTATTGAAAGACGCTTCCTTACCATGTTCCGAATATCAAGCTCACTAACTTTACTTCCGCTAAGCAGAGAAAGCATAATAAGCCGTCCATCCATCTTCAAACAATTAATATTTTTTTGCAGATATGGTCCGCCGATGAAATCGATTATCACATCGACGCCATTGTTTGCAGTGTATTTCATTACTTCATTATAAAAATCTTCCTGCTTGTAGTTTATTGCTTTCTCTGCGCCGAGCTTAATGCATGCATCGTGCTTTTTCTTGAGAGGCTGTAACAACAATATGAGCTTTCATTTCTTTTGCAATTTGAATTGCTGCAGTTCCAACGCCGCTTGCGCCGGCATGGATTAAAACAGTTTCACCGATTTGAATTTTTCCGTAATAAATTAACGCCTGGTATGCCGTTAAAAAAACTTCTGGAATCGCGGCAGCTTCCGCCATGCTTAAATTATTTGGGATGGGCATTGCCATCTCCTCATCG
The DNA here is from genome assembly GCA_023475265.1 of Bacteroidota bacterium. Classification (GTDB taxonomy): domain Bacteria; phylum Bacteroidota; class Ignavibacteria; order Ignavibacteriales; family Ignavibacteriaceae; genus FEN-1297. The sequence continues at coordinate 18,125 of JAMCWE010000092.1, read as the reverse complement.
ATGACAGCATATTCCGCATATCCCCCACCAGGGATTAATCCAAACATTTTATCTCCGGTTTTCCATTTAGTAACTCCGCTTCCCGTTTCATCAACAATTCCAGAAATCTCCAAACCTAATATCGGGCTTGCGCCTTTAGGCGGCGGATATTTTCCTTCGCGCTGCATAACATCGGCGCGGTTAACACCAGCGGCATTTACCTTCACTAAAATTTGTTTGTTGTTTGGTTTTGGCTTTTCAACTTCGCCAATTTTTAATTCGTCAGCTGTGCAGCCGTCTTTGTATAGAATTGCTTTCATAATTGTGCTCCATTTACAATATCACATGCTGATACATATTTATCATTATTTTTATGCCTAAAAAAAACGCTATCTGATAAGCTAATAAGGTTTTCTTTTGTGAGGCTCACATCATGTTACTAAGAAGTTTATTAATTTGATAAGGTTTCTAATTTATGAGCTTTATTATTATTTATAAACTTGATCTAAATTAATAGGCTTAACCTAATCCAATGTTTAACTTAAGAATTAAAGATTAAAAGATTATTTAAATTTTTCGCAGGCGGCTTACAATTAGATTAAAACATTTTTAAGAATTCTAATTCCTTTCTTCTAAATCAATAATAATTTTTGCAAGCGGTTATTTAAAAACTCAACCGATTTATTTTCAAGCGACAAAACCACCTTTATAAGCAATATATCATTAAACTCTCATTTCAATTTTTCCTTTGCAGATCATAATTCTATTAAACAATTTTTAAGAAATCTTATTCCTTTCTTCCGACCCAATAATGCTTTTTGCAAATTGCAAACAGAAAATAATATGAGAGTTATAAAGTTAGAATTGTTAAAGTGACTTTGCTGATCAAAATTTATAAGACAAACTTATTGAATCAAATCCCACATTAAATGACAATCCTTTATCATCAGGTTTGTTTTTCATTTCTGGTTTGCTTACAAAATCTCCCACAAAATAGCCGATGGCGCTTCCCGTAATTGTATCCGAAAACCAATGAGCATTATGATAAATTCTTGCACCCACAACCAACGTTGAAGCGCCGTAACATAAAATCTTTAAAAAAAGATTATTTGTATTATTTGCTAAGACTGTCGATACTGCAAACGCAACCGTTGAATGCCCCGATGGGAAAGATGTATGTGCAGCGCTAAAATTAATTGGGCTGAAACGAAATTTTCCTTCGTCTGTATAAGGACGGCTTCTCCCGACAATCGTTTTAAGAACTGTAGTTATAATTCCGGCGTAACCAACTGCCTCAATTGTTTGAAGTCCGATTTTTCTTACTTTCTCATCGTGAAATAGAATTCCATAACTGTACAAGCCGCCAATGCCTATTAACGTATATTCGCTTCCATAAACTTTATCTATCGACAATAGATTATCATTAAACGAGCTGTGATTTCTTGAGGCAAATTTCTTAACATTGTAGTCAACGGAATATCCTGCCCCAATAGCTAAAAGTGAGCCGGCAAATTTTAATTGAGTTGGCTGATCAAAACTAAAAAAACTGGTTGCTAAATTTCCGCCTGTCGTGAAAAAACTTCCGACATCATTTTCAACATTATCTATAATCTGTGAATAAGTTACAGAATGAATTGAAAAAATTATTGAGATAAGAGATATGAAAAAATATTTCAAGTAATATTATTTTTTTTATTTGATTTAAGATATAATAAAAATTTCTTTATTGATATGACCGCTATTATGGATTGATTCAATATGCTGAGTCTTTAAATAAAATAAGATTAACTTCGTCCTTCCATTCCTTCCTCCAATATTTCTTATTCGATATTCACATGCTTACTTCAACATTCCTTGTTCGATATTCGATATTCATTATTCCATTGCCGTTCCTTGTTCGATGTTCGGTATTCAAATCCGCTGGTAAGGAAAGAATAAATTGCCGCATTGTCTTAATTCATCATTCGAAATTCTTCATTCTTAATTATTAAGGCTTCCCCTCAATTGCCTTACGAACAAACCCATCTGCTTTCGCTAGTCTCTCCCTAGCTTCATCGGCATCAACGCCGGCGCGAATCATTACTAATGCTGTCTTAACATGCCCGCCGGCTTTTTTCAAAAAGTCTGCAGCTTCTTCGTAAGTAACACCCGTAATCGTCATTACAATTCTTTTCGATCTTTCTATTAATTTCTTGTTTGTCATTTGTAGGTCGATCATCATATTCTCATAAACTTTTCCCATCCGGATCATAGCCGTTGTCGTAAGCATATTCAAAACTAATTTTTGTGCAGTTCCGCTCTTCATCCTTGTCGATCCCATTACTACTTCCGGGCCAACATACGGACACATTGCAACATCTACTTCTTTTATATTGAAGTGCTCTCTTGGATTGCATGTAACAAACAAAGTCTTTGCGCCAAATTCTTTCGCTTTCTTTACTGCTCCAACAACATACGGTGTTCTTCTGCTCGCAGCTATTCCGCATACAACATCTTTATCGTTTACCTTTGCAGCAATGACATCCTTTGCACCGTTCTCTTCGTAGTCCTCCGCTCCTTCCTGAGCTTTAAACATTGCTTCTTTTCCACCAGCTATATAACCTTCAATTAATCCGAAAGGAGTTCCAAAAGTCGGCGGGCATTCGGATGCATCTACAACTCCAAGCCTGCCGCTTGTACCGGCACCAAAATATAAAAGTCGCCCGCCATTTTTTAGTGCATGAACTATTATTTCAACAGCCTGCTCAATGTAAGGCAATTCTTTTTCAACTGCGTAAGGAACTGTTTTATCTTCGTCATTAATAATCTTTAAAATTTCCCCCGTTGATCTTGCATCAATATCCATCGAGAGAGGATTTCTTTGTTCGGTTGCTAGCTTGCTTATCTCAGCAAATAATTCTTTTGTATCCAAACCAGAACTCATTTTTGTATCTCCAACAACACCAATTTTTTTCCTTTTTGATTTCTTACATTCGATGGCTTATAAAACAATTCAAAGATTGTTGATTTTTTTATGTATGCTTTATACTTGAGAAGAGTTTTCTGTAATTCTTCATCTATGTCGCCTCCTTTGATCGAGGCAAGAAATGCTTTGCCCTTTACTAATGGTAATGCATATCTGAAAAGAATTATCAATGGCACTGTTGCTCTGCTGATTATCAAATCAAATGACTCTGTATATTGCGTTATAAATTCCGGACTTTCAACTCGGTCATTTATTACCGTAACGTTGCTTAATTTTAGTCTATCTACAAATTCTTTTACAGCATCAATTTTTTTTCCAATCGAATCTATTAATACGCCTTTCATTTCTGGTTTTAATATTGCTAGAGGTATTCCTGGAAATCCTCCGCCGGTACCGATATCTAAAAAATTTGTACATCTTTCCGGGATATATTTTGTAACATAAGATGATAAGAATATATGGTTTTCAATTATTGAGTCGACATCTTTTCGGGAGATCAAATTTACCTTCTCATTTTTCTCAGCAACAAGTTCAGCAAAGTATGCAAGTCGTTCAACTTTCATCGGATCTGGATTGAATCCATTTTCCCAACAAAAAGATTGCAGTTCCTTATAGTACTGTTCTTGCACTTCAACCATAAGTAATCCTCTTAAATTAGTTTTTCAAATATACCAATAATATTGAAATATCTGAAGGCGTTACTCCCGATATTCTTGATGCCTGTCCGATTGATCGGGGTTTTATTTTATTTAGTTTTTCACGGCCTTCGGTTGATAAAGCTTTCATCGTTAAAAAATCAAATGTTAAAGGAATTTTTGTCGCTTCATATCTCTCTAATCGATCAACCATATCAAATTGACGCTTTATGTATCCTTCATACTTCAATTCAATTTCCACTTGCTCAAGTGCTTTTTCATCAGCTATTAAAGAGCTTACAACTGGATTTTGCTCTGTTCCGTTTAATCCGATTATTTCTTTTAATGTTAACTCCGGGCGCTTACATAATTTTGAAATTGTTTCTGCCGAATCTATTCCCGATGAACCTTTTGATTCAAGAAAGGGGTTTATATTTCGTGCATGAAGTTTCATATTTTCGAATAATTTTACGCTCTTCGTAATTATATCCTCCCTGGTTGACAATTTCTCTATTAGTTTATCATCAATCAGTCCAAATTGATGCCCGTATTTCATTAATCTTCTGTCGGCATTATCCTGTCGTAATAGCAATCTATGTTCTGCTCGTGAAGTAAACATCCGGTACGGTTCATAAGTTGACTTAGTCACTAAATCGTCAATTAAAACTCCTATATAAGCTTCGCTTCTCTTTAAGACAAATTCTGGCTTCCCCTGAATTTTTAATGCTGCATTAATTCCGGCTACTATTCCCTGAGCCGCTGCTTCTTCATACCCCGATGTTCCGTTTATCTGTCCCGCAAAATATAATCCCTCAATTAACTTTGTCTCTAATGTCAAATCAACTTGACTTGGTGGGAAAAAATCATACTCTACTGCATAGCCGGGACGTACCATTTCTACTTCTTCCAATCCTTTTATTTTATGCAGAGCTTCTATTTGAATCTCGGCTGGTAAAGAAGTTGAAAATCCATTTAAGTATATTTGATCACTGTCCAATCCTTCCGGCTCTAGAAATAATTGATGCTTATTCTTATCGGCAAATCTTACAATCTTATCTTCAATCGAAGGACAATATCTTGGACCGACTCCTTTGATCCGTCCTGTAAACATTGGTGATTCATCAAATCCTTTTTCCAGCACCTTGTGAACGGTCTCATCTGTATACGTAATGTAGCAACTCATTTGTGGAAGATGTGGGAAATTATTTATATCGGTTTGATATGAAAATGGTTGTGGAATTTCATCTCCAGGTTGTTCTTCTAATATATTCCAGTTTATTGTATTCTTTTTCAACCTTGGTGGCGTTCCGGTTTTTAATCTGCCGGATTCAAAACCCATATTTATTAATGATTGTGTAATTCCAATTGCGGGGTTCTCTCCAAATCTACCGCCGCGAACCGAATTTAATCCTGTATGCATCAAGCCATTCAAAAAAGTTCCGGATGATAATACTAAAGCTGAGCATTGAATTTGTTCACCCGTTGCGGTAATTACTCCTTTTACTTTTTTCCCTTCGGCAATAATGTCAACTACCGATGCTTCAACAATTTCAAGATTCTTTGTGTTAGATACTACGCTGTATGCCTCTTCGGAATATAGTTTCCTGTCTGATTGACACCTTGGAGACCAAACTGCCGGCCCCTTAGATTTATTTAGCATCCTAAACTGTATTCCGGTTCTATCGGCAATAATTCCCATCATGCCGCCAAGCGCATCTATTTCTCTTACAAGATGTCCTTTCGCGGTTCCTCCAATTGCTGGATTACACGACATCCTACCCATTGCTAGCTTATCCATAGTTATAAAACCAACAGAGCACCCCATATTTGAAGCCGCACAAGCTGCCTCAATTCCGGCATGTCCGCCCCCAACTACAATTATATCAAATTCTCTCATTTTACCTCATCAAAACTCAATTTCCGGTTTCACGTGAAACATATTTATTTTCTATATAATCCCCTGTCTTTCCCATCTTCCATCATACTTCTTCCATCCTTAGTTTCACGTGGAACTTATTCCGATCAAAACTAACAATATTTACACAAAACCCAGTCTCTTCCCTTCGTTGACTAATGACAATTGACCAATGACCACCGTTATTTCCCAATACAAAACTTCATAAATATATTATTCAAAATATCATCTGTTGTTACTTCACCTATAATTTCTCCCAGACTATTTTCTGCATTCCTTAAATCCACAGAAATAAATTCACCGCTTAATTTATTAGATATCGATTCTCTTGCGTTGTTTAAATATTCATTAGCTTTAGTTAGACAATTATAGTGTCTTAAATTCGAAACAATAGCGGTTTTTTCGCTGTAAACAGAATTGCCAAATGTTTGAGCCTTTAACTTCTTAAATAGCTCCTTCATACCCGCCCCCGTTAAGGCAGAGATATAAACATCTGCTTTCAACATTGTATTTGGCAAAATATCAATTTTGTTTAGAGCAACAATTACTTTATCCTTGCTTATTAATGTATATATTTCATTTAATAGCTCGGTATCTATTTTTTGCTCAACATCATAAATAAAAATAACAACATCCGAATCCTTTATTGTTTGCCGGCTTCTTAATATTCCTTCTTTCTCTATTTCCTCTTCCGAGAACCTGATTCCTGCCGTATCGAAAAGTCTAAATAATATTCCATCAATGGAAACTTCTTCTCTTATTACATCTCTGGTTGTGCCTGGAATTTTACTAACAATTGCTCGCGATTCCTTCAAAATATAATTTAATATCGATGATTTACCTACATTAGGCTGACCAACTAGGGCTACGTTTACTCCGTCTCTTATTACTTTGCCGAATGAATAGGTGCTTAATAATTTATCAATTTCCGTTTTAATATTTAGAATTCTCTTATCCAGTTCGTTGCTATTAATGAATTCTATATCTTCTTCCGCAAAGTCTAATCCTAGCTCAACAAATGAAGATGCATTTATCAATGAAGACCGCATCTCGTGGACTTTATTTGAAAGTACGCCATCCAGTTGATTCCTAGCTCCCTTTAACGAAGCTTCTGTCCGTGAATTAATAACATCAGCCACGGCTTCGGCTTGTGCTAGATCTATCCTATTATTTAAAAAAGCTCTCTTGGTAAATTCTCCCGGTTCAGCCATCCGAACATCAGTGTTTAATAAGAGTTCAATTATTTTTTTCGATATTAAAGGACTTCCGTGTGTGCTTATTTCAACACTATCTTCGCCTGTGTATGAATTGGGTGCTCGGTAAACAGAAACCAATACATCATCAATAAAGTTAATTCCGTCGCCCGAAACTTTCCCATAATGAATTGTGTGTGAAGAAGCGTTAATTATTTTTGATTTACCAAAAAATATTTTATCTGTAGATTCAAAAGATTTTTGACCGCTTATTCTGATTACTGAGATAGCACCTATTCCGGGAGGGGTAGCAAGCGCGACTATCGTATCTTCTGGTAATTCATCTCTTCGGGAAGTGTCTAGCTTCACCGGTTCGGATTTTGAAGTCATTACCTGAAAGCCTATTGCTTAATTTTTAAAATTAAAGATTGCAAAAATATATAATTATAATTGAAATCTCAATTGATATTTACTTGCCAAATTATTGTGTTAAAAAATTAATTTGCAAAAACTATTTGGTAATAATAAATACAGAAACTATTCATAAACAATTCCACATCAACTTTAACTTCCCCTATTACCAAATCCAGTCAATATTCTGACTGACCTCTGAATCCGATATAATTGGCACATAATACCCATATGCCTCCAGGTTAAATCAATTATTTATGGAATTTAATTCTTCTGAAAATCTGAATTGATTTCTCATAATATTATATTAAAAATTATTTCTAACATTTCTCACCATTTATGTTTTTCTCTGAATTCAACTTTTTACATATAAATTAATATCTGCCAATTCTTCTTATATTGATGACAAAAAAACTCTTCATTTTGATGATTCGTCAATTAATACGCCAATATGGCATACCACAACAAATATATAAATAATGCTGCAATTTATTTATTTATAATTAGTTACAGACATTAAACCGAATGGCATATTACTTGGAAATAACATATTTGCAAACAACAAATTTCAATTTAATTAAAACTTAAAAATAAATTTGTTTAATAGATGGAGGATAAAACTATGGCAATCGTAAAATGGAACCCGTCTCGCGAATTATTGAACGTCGAAAGAGAGTTCAATAAGTTATTCAACTCAGTTAGCGGCAGATTTGGTTTAATAGATTCTTCCGAAACCGAAGAATATGAAAATGCCGTTTGGATGCCTTTGACTGACATCTCAGAAGATAAAGATAACTATACATTAAAGCTCGATCTCCCTGGCGTCAGTAAAGATGATGTGAAAATTTCTTATACGGATGGACAATTAAATATCAGCGGAGAACGTAAACAAGAGAAAGAAACTAAAGATGCTAAATTCCATCGCGTAGAAAGAGCCTATGGAAAATATTACAGATCATTCTCATTACCCAGCAAAATTAAAGATGATAAGATCGAAGCTGAGTTCAAAGATGGACAGTTAATTATAACTGTTCCTAAAGCTGAAGAAGCAAAACCCAAAGAAATATCCATTAAAATAAAATAACCATTGAACGGTTTTACTTTTTAATATATTTGATTATGTTGAAAGGGTAGCTGTAATAGTTACCCTTTCATTTTATTATATTTTATCAACTTAAAATAATTATTTTTCACTACCGGATATTTTAATTCGATAGAAAGCAAAATGGAATTTAAAGATTACTATAAAATACTTGGCGTAAGTAAAAATGCAACTGCCGATGAAATTAAAAAAGCATACAGACAGCTTGCAAAAAAATATCACCCCGACAAAAATCCGGGTGATAAATCTGCCGAAGAAAAATTTAAAGAGATTTCAGAAGCTAATGAAGTTCTAAGCGATCCCGAGAAAAGAAAAAAATATGATCAGCTAGGCTCGAATTGGAAACAGTATCAAACAGCGGGCGGCGCGGGTGCAAGCGATTGGTTCGACCAATTTTCTTCGGGTAGATCAAATAGCTCATATAGATATTCAAATGATATGGGAGATATCTTCGGCAATGCTGGTGGGTTCTCTGATTTCTTTGAAAGCTTCTTTGGAGGAAGCTTCGGGCCGAAAACTAAAACAAGAACTGCTGCAAGAAAAGGAAGAGATTACGAATCAAATTTGAACATTTCACTTGAAGAAGCTTTTTCCGGAACTGAAAGAGAATTCTCTGTCAATGGTAGAAAATTAAAAGTAAAAATAATTCCTGGTATTGAACATGGGAAAAAACTTCGCCTGAAAAATCAAGGCGGAGAAGGAATTGCCGGCGGAGATAAAGGCGATCTCTATTTAACAATAAATATTGAAAATAAATCTGCCTACGAAAGAAAAGGAAACGACCTTTATTATAACCTTGATGTCGACCTTTATACCGCGGTTCTAGGAGGTAAGAAACATTTAAAAACCTTAGATGGGAAAACACTTAACATTACAATACCTAAAGAATCAGACAGCGGCAATGTTTTAAGAATGCGTGGTATGGGAATGCAAGTTTATAATAGCAAAGACAAAGGAGATTTGTTTGTTAGAATAGTCATAAGAACTCCTAAGAATTTATCGTCAGAAGAAAAATCTTTGTTTGAAAAACTATCTAAATTAAGGAAATAAATTACATAGCTTTTATTAAATCAAAATTATAAAATCAAATTATCAGTAATACAAAAAATTCAGAGGACTAAAAATGAGTACAGAACAACCAACTACTAAAAAATATGAATTTAAAGCTGAAGTAAAGCAGCTGCTGGATATTCTTGTTCATTCACTTTACACAAGCAGAGAAATATTTTTACGTGAGCTTATTTCAAATTCTTCCGACGCTCTTGATAAGCTTAGATTTGAATCTACCAAAGGAACCGATATCCTTGACAATGGAATACCGCTTGAAATCAAAATAGATTTTGACGAGAAGAAAAAACTTATTACTATTTCCGACACCGGAATAGGAATGACCAAAGACGAACTCATTACAAACATCGGCACAATTGCAAAATCCGGCTCGGCGGATTTCTTAAAGCAGCTAAAAGAAAGTAAAGCCGATGTAAATAATATCATCGGAAAATTTGGTGTCGGCTTCTATTCCGTATTCATGGTTGCCGAAGAAGTTGTTATTAAAACTAAATCATTTAAGAAAGAGGAACCTGCTGTTGAATGGAAATCTAATGGATTGGGTGATTATGAGATCGTAGAACTGGACGATAAACTTCAACGGGGAACAACAATTGACATCCACTTAAAAGAAGACACAAAGGATTTTGCTGAAAAGTATCGGCTCGAAACTGTCATAAAGAAACATTCAAACTTTATTTCTTTCCCGATATATCTTGGCAGTGAAAAAATAAATACCGTTGCCGCTCTTTGGCGCGAACCAAAATCATCTGTAAAGAAAGAACAGTACAATGAGTTTTATAAATTCTTATCTTATGATTCTGAAGAGCCAGCAGACGTAATTCATATTTCAGTGGATGCACCAATTCAATTTAATGCACTAATGTTTATCCCTAAGAAGAGCTACGATTTCTTTGGATATAATAGAGAAGATTATGGACTCGATCTTTATGTAAGAAGAGTTTTAATCCAGCATAAGAATAAAGATCTTTTGCCTGAATACTTGGGCTTTGTAAAAGGGGTTGTGGATTCTGAAGACCTGCCTCTGAATATATCCAGAGAAACATTGCAGGAAAATATTATCTTCACAAAGATTGCACAGAACATAACCGGGCAAATACTTTCTTATCTTTTAAAGAAAGCAAAAGACGAACCCGAGAAATACGCTGAGTTCTGGAAAGAGCATGGTAGATATTTCAAGCTTGGCTATTCTGATTTTACCAATATGGAAAAGTTCCAGCAGCTTTTGAGATTTAATTCTTCATTCAACGACAAAGCTGAAAGCCTGACATCGTTTGATGATTATGTAACCAGATTCAAAGAAGGACAAAAAGAAATTTATTACGCATTCGGCAGCAGTAAAGATGCTATAAGCCAGGATCCTCATCTTGAGATATTTAAGAACAAAGGATTGGAAGTTTTTTATCTCTACGATCCTCTAGATGAATTCGTCCTAAGTTCAATCAGAAAATATAAAGACTACGAATTGAAATCCGTTGATTCAATAGACTTAAAGAACCTTGACTCATTTAAAGATATCGATGAGAAAAAAGATAAGCCTGAAGAATTAAGCAAGGACGACTCAAAACATTTCGACAGTTTGCTATCTAAAATAAAAGACATTCTCGGTGATCGTGTAACTGAAGTAAATGAATCAAAGCGTCTTTCCGGCAGCCCGGCAGTTCTCGTTAATCCGGATGACAGCATGTCTTCAACTATGCAGAAGATTATGCGTATGACTAACAAAGAAGTCGGAGTTCAGAAAAAGATATTCGAAGTAAATAAAGATCATAAGCTTATTCGCAATTTGTTAAAAGTCTATAAAGCGAATTCAAAAGATGATTACATTACAAACGTTGTTGAAGAATTATTTGAGTCGGCGCTTCTTCTCGATGGAAGCCTAACCGATCCTCACAGACTTGTAAGCAGATTGAACAAGATGCTCGAGCAATCAAGCGACTGGTACACCGAGATAAAAAAATTAAATTGATAATTTGGTTGTGGTGATGTATATTTATACATCATTGAACGAGGTAAATAAAATGAAAAGAACACAAATTTATTTAGATGAAGATATTTTTCATGTTTTGAAAAGAGAAAGTGAAATAAAAAAGAAAAATATTTCAAGTTTAATTCGCGACACTCTCCGAGAAAAATTTATGAAGAAGAAGCATTCTAATGCAGTTGAAGATGCAGCGGGCATTTGGAAAGACAGAACCTTTGACACAGAAGAATATATTAGGAACCTGAGAAAAGGTAACAGGTTAAAGGAACTGTATGAAAAATAGACCCGTTATTGCCGACAGTGATATTTTAATATGGCATTTGAGAGGCATGAACGAAATTGTCAAAGAAGTAGTCTCTTTAATTTCGAAGGATATTTTATTCATCACCCCGATTAATATTGCTGAAATATTTGCCGGGTCCAAAAAGAAAGAAGAAGAAACAATCACTAATATGTTTTCTTCAATGCACGTAATTGAAATAAATGATGAGATGGGAAAAAATGCAGGCAAATTCCTCAACCAATTTTCCAAAAGCCATAATTTAGAGATTGCAGATGCTCTAATAGCATCTGCTGTTGTATATGGAAAAGTGAAACTATGGACATTAAATAAAAAACATTACCCTATGTTGCAGAAAAATGATTTTTATGAATTTGATTCTCAACATGGTAAATAATCATGGCATTTAATTTTAATAAGCTAACCGTAAAGGCTCAGGAAATAGTTCAGTCGGCAATTGAGATTGCACAGAATTATAACAACCAACTTTTAGAACCTGAGCACATTCTTGCTTCGCTCGTTCAGGAAAGCGGAAACATAGCCGAAACAATAATTCAAAAAACCGGCGGCAATGTTAGCAGGCTTAAGTTAAAAGTAAATGAACTGCTTGAGAGCTTGCCAAAGGTAAGTGGTTCCGGAATTGGTAATCAGCAAATGTCTAATCAAATGGCAAAGCTGTTGGATACTGCCGCCGATGAAGCACGCAATCTTAAAGATGAATATGTTTCTACAGAACATTTGCTTCTTGCATTATCTAAAGATGATGGTAAAGCCGGACGTCTATTAAAAGAGAATGGCATTTCTCATGACGAAATTTTATCAGCACTAAAAGACGTTCGCGGAACTCAAAGAGTTACTACTCAAAATGCCGAAGATACTTATCAATCACTTGAAAAATATGGCAGAGATCTTAATGAACTCGCTCGTGCAGGTAAGCTGGATCCTGTAATCGGTCGTGATGAAGAAATTAGAAGAGTTCTTCAGGTACTTTCTAGAAGAACTAAAAACAATCCAGTATTAATAGGCGAACCAGGCGTTGGTAAAACCGCTATCGCTGAGGGTATCGCCCATAGAATTATTTCCGGTGATGTTCCCGAAAACTTAAAGACCAAAAGAATTGTTGCTCTTGATATGGGAGCTCTTGTTGCAGGCACTCAGTTCCGCGGTCAGTTTGAAGAGAGAATGAAAGCCGTTCTTAAGGAAGTTCAAGAATCAAACGGAGAGATAATATTATTTATCGATGAACTCCATACACTTGTTGGTGCTGGTTCGGCTCAAGGCTCGATGGATGCAGCAAATATTTTGAAGCCCGCATTAGCCCGCGGGGAGCTTCATGCAATTGGCGCAACAACTTTAAATGAATATAAAAAACATATTGAAAAGGATGCTGCTCTGGAAAGAAGATTTCAACCGGTGCTTGTTACTGAGCCCTCGGAAGATGATACCATTTCTATCTTACGCGGATTGAAAGAACGATACGAAGTTCATCACGGCGTAAGAATAACCGACGGCGCAATTGTAGCGGCTGCTCAGCTTTCTAATCGGTATATCACCGATCGATTTCTTCCTGACAAAGCAATCGATCTTATAGACGAGGCAGCATCAAAAATCAGAATTGAAATCGACTCATTGCCTGAAGAGTTAGATGCTGTTGAAAGAAAAATTAAACAGCTTGAGATTGAGCGCGAAGCATTAAAGCGGGAGAGAGATGAAGCTTCAGCAAAGCGGCTTGAAGAATTGAAAGAAGAGCTTGGCGATCTAGGAGAAGAAAGAAATAAATTTAGAATGCACTGGAATCTTGAGAAAGAAAAGATTCAAAAAATCCGCTCGATGAAAAGTGAAATCGAAAACTCAAAAGCTTTGGCAGATAAATACGAACGTGAGGGTGATCTTGGAAAAGTTGCTGAGCTTCGTTATGGAAAAATAGTAACGCTTGAAAAGCAGCTTAAAGAAGAAACGAAAAAACTTTCGGAGGTTCAGAAAGATCAAAAGATGCTGAAAGAAGAAGTTGACTCCGAAGATATTGCTGAGATCGTTTCTAAGTGGACCGGTATTCCGGTAAGTAAAATGCTTGAGAGTGAACGCAGCAAACTACTCCGGCTTGAAGATGAACTTCACAAAAGAGTAATTGGACAAGACGAGGCAGTGTATGCGGTTGCTAATGCTATAAGAAGATCACGGACAGGCTTGCAGGATGTTAATCGCCCGCTCGGTTCTTTCATCTTTCTCGGTACAACCGGTGTGGGAAAAACCGAGCTTGCCCGCACTCTAGCAGAGTTTCTTTTCGATGATGAACATGCAATGATTAGAATCGATATGTCCGAATACATGGAGAAGTTTTCCGTTTCAAGGTTGATTGGCGCTCCTCCCGGATATGTCGGTTATGAAGAAGGCGGACAGTTAACCGAAGCGGTTAGGCGCAGACCGTATTCCGTTGTCCTTCTTGATGAAATAGAAAAAGCTCATCCCGATGTCTTTAATGTTCTGCTTCAAGTTCTTGATGATGGAAGGTTAACCGACAATCAAGGAAGAACCGTTAACTTCAAAAATACCATCATCATAATGACTTCAAATCTTGGTTCACATTTGATTCAAGAGAAACTTGAAAATGTAAACGAAGATGAACTTGAAGAAGTTATGGGCGATTTAAGATATAAGCTTATCGATCTTCTTAGAAAAACTATTCGCCCGGAATTCTTAAATAGGATCGACGAGATTGTCTTATTCAAACCTCTAACCAGAAATGAAATAAGAAATATCGTTGACTTGCAAATTGAAAATGTTCAGAAGATGCTCAGCCAAAAAGAAATCGTTCTTGATGTTGATGATGAAGCAAAAGATTGGCTTGCTAAGCTAGGATACGATGTCACCTTCGGCGCACGGCCGCTGAAGAGAACCATCCAGCGGCATCTAATAAATCCTTTATCGCAAGAGCTGCTTGCTGGTAAATTTGGAGATGGTGACAAAATTGCAGTTACACTTGGTAATAAAGGTCAGCTTGAATTTAAGAAGGTTCGTGTTGGTGTAGCATAATTAATTTATATCGAGGCAGGTTTATCCTGCCTCGATTTTGTATAATTGGGAAGCTTACATTCATCTTATAATAATTGAATATGGATAAAGCACAAAATATATTAAAAGTAGTTTTCGGTTATGATTCCTTCCGCCCGCTGCAGAAGGAAATTATTCAAAATGTACTTAACAAAAAAGATACGTTAGTTATAATGCCTACCGGCGGGGGCAAGTCTCTCTGCTATCAAATTCCCGCTTTAATTTTTGAAGGATTAACAGTTGTAATTTCTCCGCTCATCTCTTTAATGAAAGATCAGGTTGAACAGTTAAAACAGCTAGGCATTAAAACAGCGCTGCTGAACAGTTCCCTTTCTCAATACGATTATAAAATCAACTTTGAAAATGTAAAAAACCAGAAAGTAAAGCTTCTTTACCTTGCGCCGGAATCATTGATGAAGAATGATATAGCAGATTTGTTAAAAAGCATTCGACTCGATTGCATTACTGTAGACGAAGCTCATTGCATTTCCGAATGGGGACATGATTTCAGAAAAGAGTATCGTCAGCTTGGAAATCTAAGGAATAGTTTTCCTTCTGCTGTTTGTATCGGGCTTACTGCAACCGCAACTCCACGGGTTCAGGAAGACATAATAAAAAATTTAAACCTGGCTACGCCGGGAAAATTTCTTGCAAGTTTTAACAGAGAAAATTTATTTCTCAATGTTATTCCTAAGCGGGATGCTTTCCAACAAGCAGTTGATTTTTTGAATGATCATAAAAACCAGTCCGGTATTATTTATTGTTTCTCGCGAAAGCAAGTTGATAATTTACATGATGATTTATCATATCTCGGATTCTCGACAAAACCCTATCATGCTGGAATGACTGATGAGGAAAGAAATAAAAACCAGGATTTATTTATAAAAGATGAAGTTCAAATCATCATTGCAACAATAGCTTTTGGTATGGGAATAAACAAATCGAATGTAAGATTTGTACTTCATTATGATCTTCCAAAAAACATCGAATCATATTACCAGGAAATCGGCAGATCGGGACGCGATGGTTTGAGATCGGATTGCCTTCTGCTGTTTACTTATTCTGACATTGCAAAAATAAATTACTTTATTGATCAGAAAGAAGATGATAAGGAACGGCTTGTTGCAAAGGCTCATCTTAATGCAATGATAAAATATGCCGAGTCGGAAATTTGCAGAAGACACCCGCTTATTAATTATTTCGGAGAATCGTATCAAATCGACTATTGCGGCATGTGCGATAATTGCCTTGTCGAAGAAAAAGAAATGACCGATATAACTATTCCCGCACAAAAATTTCTTTCGGCAGTAAGACGAACAGGTGAAGTCTTCGGCGCAAATTATATCATAGATGTTCTGCTTGGTGAAGAATCGGATAGAATCTTTCACAACGGTCACCAAAACCTATCCGTTTATGGCATTGGAAAAGAGCTTAATAAAAAGCAATGGCAGACTTTAGTCCATCAATTTGTAAGAAAAGAAATTTTAATTAGAGACCTGGAATTCGGCAGCTTAAAGCTTTCACAAAAATCTTCTAACATACTTTTAAATAAAGAAAAGGTTCTTGGCTTTGTTAGAGAGTCTCAAACTTCGACAAAAAAATTAAAGCTGTCGAAAGGTAAAGAAGAAACTTACGACATCGAGCTGTTTGAATTGCTTCGTAAAAAAAGAAAGGAGCTTGCCGATAATAAGAACATTCCGCCTTTCGTAATCTTTTCTGATAAAACATTAATCCAGATGGCAGCAGATTTTCCGCAAAGCGAAAAGGAATTGTTAAACATAAGCGGAGTCGGAAAAAATAAGCTTGAAAACTATGGAAGCATTTTTCTAACTCTAATTAAAAGTTATTGCACAAGGAAAAATATTTCAGCCAAAACACCTGCCTTGCAGCATACAGCAGCGAGCAAGCTCAAATTAAAAAACAATTCCGATCTCCGTCATATTATTGTGGGTGAAGCTTTCAATAAAGGTAACTCGATCGATAAATTGGCAGAGGAATACAACGTTAAATCCCAAACTATCATTACCCACATTGAACGATATGCAAACGAGGGTAACAAAATTAGAACTGACGGATTAAAAGAAAAAATTTCACTCCCTGAAATAGAGCACAAAAAAGTTTTTGAAGCTTTCAAAGAGGACGGCACTTCAACTCTGTCTAACATATTCGAAAAATTCAACAAAGAAATTTCTTATATAGACTTACACCTTTTAAGAATTATTTATTTGAATGATCACACTTGAAGCGGTGTTTATTTTTATTCTTTGAATTATGTCTCGCAAACTATCATTGATTCAATACATGCGAATGTTTAACTTTCAATTAGACTTTGGATTAAACAGGAATAATACAAAGATGGAAATAAAACATTATAAATTTAACAGAATAACTTTAGATCCCGACAAGTGTTTTGGCAAGCCATGCATTAGAGGTATGAGAATGCCGATAGCTTCTATTCTAAGTTATTTGAGTTCCGGTATGTCAATCAATGAAATACTAAGTGAATGGCCCGAGTTAGAACGTGAAGATATATTTCAAGCTCTTGCATATGCCGCATGGGCAATGGAGGAAAGAGTTGTGTCGTTGGCTGGACCGGTTTCATAATGAAGTTTTTGCTCAACATGAACTTGCCAAGGCATCTTGGCAAACTATTAATGGCTCAAGGTCATGAATTCCGTCATACTGGTGATATAGGGCTGTCTAAGGCAAGTGATTTAAATATTATTGAACAAGCAAAAATAAATGATGAAGTGATACTTACTCATGATCTTGATTATTGAAATCTCCTCGCTTTTTCTAAGGAACAGAAACCTTCGGTAATTATATTTCGCCTTCATAATACAAATACAAAAAACTTATTTGATAATCTTATAAAAATATTTTCAAACATAGAGCAACCGCTCAATGAGGGGGCAATAGTTATAATCGAAGATGGTGCTGTAAGAATACGTAATTTACCCATCTCCGGTTAAAAATTTTGTTGCTAAATCTACGATATATTCTTCTTCAGCTCTTCCACCTTTTGAACAAACTCATTCATCTTTTCTACTGGCACATCATGCAAAACTTGTGTAAGATTAATATTCGTTTGTGTGGTAATCAATTTTCTTAACGCTGCGTTTTCGTTTTGCGCTTGGGTGCTGTCCGGAACCCATTCCATTAAATCATTCGGTGTACAGTTTAGAAGAAGACAAATCTTCTCCATCGTTTCGGCAGGTAAATATTTGAATTCATTGTATGCAATTTTGTATGAAGTATAATCTTTGAAACCATTTCTCTGCAAATAAATTGTTGGATTGGTAATTCCCCTTAGCTTAAACATCTTCTGAAGGTTATATTTCAACATAAAATGCCTCGTTTGGTATTAAAAAAATAAATATCCCATTATTTATATGGTAAATATAACAAATTAGGTGGGAATTACCTCTAATTCAATTATAAATATCACTAGATAAATAGAATATACCATTTATATAATAATATATACACTAGTTTATTTGGATAATTCCATTAAGATTATTGAATAATCTATTATTATGCTG
>JAMCWE010000148.1 GCA_023475265.1 Bacteroidota bacterium | reverse complement strand
TTAAATTTTTCAAACTGAAATTCCCACCTTTAACTAAATGAAAGAGCATTTAGAAAAAATTAAATTAACTTGTGTATAATTTAATAAAATTGTTTTACTTTTTGAATTAGATTTTCAAAGCAAGAGGGTATATTTACTTAATAATATTAAATGGAGGAATCTTCGAAATGAAAAAAATAATTTTCGCGGGTTTATCTATCGTTGTACTATATTCAATCCTAGTTTGTGCCTATGGATTTGACTGTCAAGGGCCATTAAATTCATCAACGTATTATCAATTGGATAGTGGTGTAACGCCAAACGATAATGTCAGTTATTACGTTGGTTGTGCGCTTGACGAAGTAGCACCCGATGTTAGAATAATTGTCACTGATTTGAAAACAGGGACTAAAGTAGTGGATGTTTTGGATTATAACGTTCGGTATTCGAATCATTATTTCGATGCATTAAATGATAGGAGTTATTCTGTTTATATCGGGTCGGGAAGTACTGTTGGCTGGGCGTTATGCGAACCAGCTAATTAGTAGTTAATATTTAGTACGCTTAACCTCTTGCTTTGAAGTAATATCTACTACCACTTAAAACCAAACGATGTTACATATGTACTGTCGAAGTACCATTGATTGGTTAAAATTCGTCTCGAGCCAAAGATACCTAAACCGCCCTTTATGTTTGAATATACAGATTGATCAAGACTTACTGAATATGAGTCCAAAGTACCATGAAGACTTTCATAATATTTTGAAAGATTCGCATCAAATTCTGTTACTTGAAAGATTATATATCCTACACTGTTCTTATCAATTGCTTCCCTGCTAAGCTGAGACATAGTTGAGTCTATTGCTGAATAATCAAATGAAATTCCTTCACCAGTTGTAGAAGTTGGATATACAGGCTCCAAATTTCCATTTTTATTAATAAATGTTAATGGAACTTGTTTATTATATCTTATATTTTTCCCAGTAGGATCAGGTTTAAAACATGGAATAATTAATTGAGGGAAATAAAAACGATCTTGAACATCTCCCCATTTTATTACAAATGCATTCCCCCAGTAAAATCTATTAATAAAAGTTGTAAAATATTTTCTGAAAGTGTAAGAATAGTCTAATTGTGCAGCTTCTAATAATTGAGTTTGTGCAGTAAGCACTTTTCCATCCGGCATTTTTGCTGTGAGAGATACATTGTAGTTTGGATAAATATTTTTAAGTGTGGCAGTATAGTAAATTTGGTTAGTACCGTATTTGGTAAGTGCTGTTTTGTTAGTGTCTTCTTGCAGTTTGTATAATATCTCTCTGTAGTTAAGATAAATCTCAGCACCGGAAACAGAGGGATCGATTTTGTTTTGTGAAGGATCCAAGCCGTCAACACTGTAAAGCTTGCTTACCGTAGCATAAACTTGTGTGTTCATGTATTTGTCATAATCTAAATCAACGTAACTGTTAAGAACGTATTGTTCCTTGAAATCCGTTTTAGGATTGAAGTCTTCCTGGCAGGAGAGACTGAGGATAGATAAGGCTGTAACAGAAAAGATTTTAGTAAGTAAATTTTTCAAACTGAAATTTCCACCTTTAACTAAATGAAAGAGCATTTAGAAAAAATCAAATTTATTTATGTACAATTTAATAAAATACCAGTGAATTTAGATTATACTTCAAGGCAAGAGGGCATTTCAATAACACTTTGTTAAAAGGAGAAATAGCTATGAGAAAAATATTATTCATCGGTTTATCTGTCGTAGTTTTGTATTCAATTCTCGTTTATGCTTACGGCATAGACTGTCAGGGACCATTAAACCAATCTACAAATTATACATTGGATAGTGGAGTTACACCTCAAGTAAATGTTCGTTATTATGTTGGTTGTGCCCTAGATTCCGTGGCAGTGTCGGTAAGAATCATAGTCTATGATGTCACAGATAATAATGAAATAATTGATGTTATTGATAATGATGTGAAAAACTCGAATCATTATTTTGATGGTAAACAGAATCACGATTACACTGTTTATATTAGTTCAGGAAATGTTACTGGATGGGCACTGTGTGAGCCGGACAATTAACTTAATTTAAAATAAATAATTTTCTCATTTGCCTTGAAGCTATTGATTAAGAATCTAAAAAGTTTAATGCTGGTAGCCAAAAGATCTAACGTATGTGCTGTCAAGCCACCATTTAATGATTTCTGTTCTCTTTGAGCCAAAGATTCCTAAACCGCCTTTAACGTTAGAATAAATTGATTGATCTAAACTAATTGAATATTGATCTATAGAGCCATTTATACTTTCGAAGTATCTTGACAAAGCAAGGTCCATCTCAATCCATTGAAATTGAATTGAATAAACCGCATACCTTTGTTTATTGTTGTCTCCCTGGGAAATTTGTACCATTGCGGAATCAATTGCTGAATAGTCAAAAGAAATGCTGCTGCCTGTTGTGAACGTTGGATAAACAGGCATCATTTGATCCTGCTTTTTTACAAAAGTGAATGGCACTTCTTTTCTATAAAGCTTTGATTGTCCATTTGCATCAAATTTATCATATTCAATTATTATCCTTGGAATGAACAATCGTTCTCCAAAAGTAATCCACGAAATTGTGAAAGCGTCGCCCCAATAAAACCTGTTTATCTTAGTAGTAAAATCGTTTCTGAAATCATATGAATAAGTAAATTGTTGAGCTTCTAATAATTGAGTTTGAGCAGTAAGCACTTTCCCATCCGGCATTTTTGCTGTGAGAGAGACATTGTAGCTGGGATAAATGTTTTGAAGATTTGCGTAATAATAAATCTGATTAGTGCCGTATTTTGTAATTACTGTTTTATTAGTGTCTTCCTGCAGCTTATATAAAATATCTCGGTAGTTAAGATAAATCTCAGCGCCGGAAATTGACGGATCAATTTTATTTTGTGAAGGATCGAAGCCGTCAACATTATAAAGCTTACTTACTGTAGCATAAATCTGTGTGTTCATGTATCTGTCGTAAACTAAATCAATGTAGCAGTTGAGAACATATTGCTCTTTAAAATCAGTTTTAGGATTAAAATCTTCCTGGCAGGAAAGACTGAAGATAGATAAGATTGTAACAGAAAAGATTTTAGTAATTAAATTTTTCAAACTGAAATCTCCACCTTTAACTAAATGAAAGAGCATTTAGAAAAATTAAATTTATTTATACATAATTTAATAAAATTATTGTAACTTATAATTATGCTTTGAGGGCAAATGGGAAGAAATTAACAAACTATTTGAAAAGGATACAGACATGAAAAAAATATTTTATATCGGTTTATCTATCGTTGTACTATATTCAATCCTAGCTTACGCTTATGGATTTGACTGTCAGGGTCCATTGAATCAATCGACATATTATCAGTTAAATAGCGGAGTAACTCGAACCAGTAGTTCGACATACTATGTCGGTTGTGCTTTAGATGATGTTGCACCTTCCGTTAGGATAGTAGTATTTAATGAAGATTCAAGTATTTATGTATTAAACGTACTTGAATACAATGTAAAAAATTCAAATCATTATTTTTATGGTGTAGAAGGTGTTAACTATTCTGTTTATGTTGGTTCTGGAAGTACTTCAGGATATGCTCTTTGTGAACCGCAATAATTAATTAATTTAATAAAAAGAATCCCTCTTGCTTTGATGTAAAATTTTTTATTATTCTCCTTCTATTATTACCAGTTAAAAAAATTATTGCTATGTTAAATAATAGGAAAGGTTTTGTTTATATTATAATTATTTTTTAATAAATGATTTTGCATAAGTACTATCAAACCGCCAACTTACGCTTAGAGTTCTCCTAGATCCAAAGATTCCTAAACCGCCTTTAACGTTAGAATAAACTGATTCATCTAAGTTTACCGAATACTGATCTAGTGATCCGTGGATACTTTCATAGTATTTTGATAATGAGTTATCCATCTCTACCATTTGAAACATGATATAACCAAAAATATATTTGGCATATCCGCTTTGAAGAAGTACAACCATAGAGGAATCAATTGCGGCATAATCGTAAGAAATGCTATTATCCAAGGTGAACGAAGGAAAAACAGGTTCATAACGCCCATTCTGTTTTATAAATGTGTAAGGAACTTCGTAAAAATATTTTTTCTCATTTCCGCTAGGGCTTAATTTCACGTAAGGAATTAACAATTGAGGGAAGTATAAATGATCATTAATATTATTCCATGAAATAGTGAAAGCGTCACCCCACAAGAATCTATTTATTTTTGTTGTAAAGCCTCTGTCAAAATTATAAGAAAATCCTAATTGGATTCCTTCTAAAAGCTGCGTTTGAGCAGTAAGCACTTTCCCATCCGGCATTTTTGCTGTGAGAGATACATTGTAGCTGGGATAAATGTTCTGGAGATTTGCGTAATAATAAATCTGATTAGTACCGTATTTAGTAATTACTGTTTTATTAGTGTCTTCCTGCAGCTTATATAAAATTTCTCTGTAGTTAAGATAAATCTCGGCTCCGGAAACAGAGGGATCAATTTTATTTTGTGAAGGATCAAATCCTTCAACATTATAAAGCCTGCTTACAGTAGCGTAAACCTGTGTGTTCATGTATCTATCATAATCCAGGTCAATGTAGCTTTCTAATATATACCTTTCTTTAAAATCAGTTTTAGGACTAAAGTCTTCCTGGCAGGAAAGACTTATCAACGAAAGAAAAATAAAACCAAAAACAATGTTAAAATGGTTCATTGTATAATTATTTTATGGAATAAAAAGCATAATATAATTTGGATCTAAGTTCCAACTCTTTGTAATAATCCTTCTAGAACCGAAAATGCCTATACCGCCGTTAATATTTGAGTAAACGGATTGGTCAAGACTTATAGAATGTTGATCTATTGAACCGTGTGTGCTTTCGTAATACTTAGAAAGAGCCGCATCCATTTCAACCATTTGAAAAACAATGGTGCCTACAAAATTCTTAAAATTTTCAACACGGGTAATTTGAGCCATTGTAGAATCTATAGCTGAATAGTCATAGGAAATACTGTCCTTGGAAGTAGGGGATGGAAATAGAGGCTCGTATTTTCCGTTTCTGTTTATATAAGTGCAAGGCACTTCTTGATAATACATAGAGTAACTGCTGTCTTTTTCATAAGGAATAGTTAATTTTGGTAAGTATAATCGCTCATTAGTATATCCCCCCCACCTAATGGTAAAGGCATTTCCAAATAAAAATCTGTTTATCCGTGTTTTAAAAAAATTAATAAAATCATAAGAAAATCCTAACTGCAATCCTTCTAAAAGTTGTATTGATGCAGAAAGAACTTTACCATCCGGCATGACGGCTGTTACTGACATAGTATGACTGGGAAAAATATATTTAAGGAATGATTTATAGTAAACTTGGATTGTATCATATTTGAATGAAGGCGGATTTAATGTGTCTTTACGAATTTTTAATGTATCCTGTTCCAACTGATATGTACCTGCATTATAACTACAATAAATTTTAACTCCTGAGACATATGGATTTATTTTATTCTTAGAAGGATCGAATCCATCAACATTATATAACTTACTGACTGTGGCGTAAATTAATGTAGAATCGTAATAATCATAATCCAGGTTAACGTAGCAATTTAATATATACTGTTCTTTAAAATCTGTTTTGGGATTAAAATCTTCCTGGCAGGACATGTTTAACAACATGAGCACAACAGCAAGCAGTAAAAATATTTTTTGTTTCATAATTGTTTTAATATGTATGAACTCTCTCAAATCTCCTCTTAAAAAGAGAGAGACTTATTGACAACAACACGACAAATGAAAACAACGTGACAGAATATATTCAAAATGTCATGATATTTAATAAGCCCTTCTCTTCCAAAGAGAAGGGTTAGAATGAGTTCCAGATGATTTAGACAATCTTTATTTATTTATCCTTCCGTATAAAAATATAGTCCATATTATAACTCTACCTTCAATGAAACAGAAGGGAAGAAGGGAAGCATATAAACTTTCTTGCCTGTATCGCGGTCAAAGTAAAAAATATTTTTACGGTTGTAAACATTAAGTATGCTTGCTTCAAGACTAACATCAGCTAAATAGATTTTAAATTTCCTTGCAAGGCTTAAATCGAGCCGGTGATAATAAGGAAGCCGTGCGGAATTTATTTCACCCCAATAAACAACCGCTTTGTAAGTTTCAAAGATGTAATTACTCCAAACATTATCTATCGGCATGCGGTCATAGAATCCGGCAATCGGAGTAAACGGCATACCGGAACGCAGAGACCAGGTTGCGTTTGCTTCCCATCCTTTGCCAAGATTAATGCCCGCAAGAATATTTACTGAATGCCTAATATCGTAACGCGGGTAATATCTTACATCACCGTACATTTTATATGCCCATCCGAGGGAATAATTAGTTTTTAAATAAAGTAAATCATTTTGAAACTTTGTAGAAAACTCCAAACCATACGATTTGCCGTTAACATTCATGAATTCATTTGCATCAAGCGCATATCTTGTTTGATTCGATTCAAGTAAGTTGGTGATGTATTTATAATACCCGGTTAAATCTAATTCAAGCTGGCTTGTTAGATACGCTTCCAATCCCAGAGAAAGCTCGGAAGCCTCCGGCGCGCCAACACCATTGGGAATTATTATCCACGGCTCGAAGAGCGAGATTATATCATTTTCAGTTGTAAGTGTTGTAACTTCCTGAGAGTATCTTCCAACCGATGCCTTAACAGCAAGCAATGGAATTGGCCTGTAAGTAACGTTAATTCTCGGCTCAAAAATAAACGGCCTGCCTTGAGAAAGTGCGAGGAATTTGCTTCTCATTCCAAGCTCAACTCCGAGCTTATCCCATCTGTAAAATCTGTAATTTATAAAGCCGGTTAAATCCCAGCCTGATTGATTAAAATCAGTAATCGAATTATATAAATTTTCCTGGCGCAGCTTAATGTTTAAGAATTTATTCTGAAGCCCGAAATCCATTTCATCTTTATTTTCATAAACGTATGTGAAATCAAAATCAGCGGTGATGTCATCAAGTTTGTTCATTCTTGCTTTTGCATCACTTAAATTGGGAAGAAGCTCAGCACGGTAGCCGCTGTACGATAAATTGATAACAGAAAACAGTGGAGATGACCAAACTTGATTCCATGTCATTCCAAGAATATTATTTTTAACAGTGTAATCTTCCAGCAAAGGGTCATTATTTTTTACGGCGTCGCCGCTGGCAAATCCGTATAGAATAAATTTTCCATTCTGTAAAATATTTGGGTTGCCGTAATTTACTTTGAAAGAGATGTCATAGAAATCAAATGGTGCGCTTTGATCATTTAAATATTTTTTAAGTATTTCACTGAAATAACTTTTCCTGCCGGTAACGATAAACGAACCATAGGGAATCGGTCCTTCAAAAGCAAGTTTGCCGGAAAGCAGACTAGCGCTGCCCGTTGCGTGATAGCTGTTTTTGTTTCCGTCTTTAGTTACGATGTTTAGAATGGAAGAAATTCTTCCGCCGTAGTCTGCGTTGAAGCCGCCTTTGTAGAATTCAACTGTGGATATCATTTCCGGATCAATTACGCTGAAGATTCCCATTGCATGAAATGGATTATAAATTGTAGCGCCATTAAATAAAACCAAGTTTTGATCGCCGCCTCCGCCGCGTACATAATATTTTGAAGTAACATCGCCAGTAGTAGTAACGCCGGACATTGTTTGAAGGGCGCGAAATACATCCGGCTCTGCGCCGCTTGGAATCATTTCTAATTCCTTTATAGAAATTTTTTCAAGGCCAAGATTTACTTCTGTGGGTTTAGTTTCATTTCTACCGATAACATTTACACCTTGCAATTCAATATTCTTTGGAGACAAAATAACATCAAGCCGGGTAATTTTATTTTCCTTAATATCAACAACGATGTATTTTGTTTTATAATTTATATGAGAAATAATTATTGTTTGTTTACCAACAGGAATAGCGGGAATAAAATAATATCCGCGTGTATCTGTTGGGGAGCCGCTGCTGGTGCCTTGTACAACAACATTAGCATAAATAATGTACTCGCCGTTTGTAGAATCAGTAACAAATCCGCGCAACGATCCTGTGCCGCCTGCGATTAATTGATTTGAACAAATTACCAGTGAAGCGAAAAGAAGCAAAAACGAACTAATTATTTTTTTCATTGACGATCTCCGATGAATTTATAAGTAAATGTTCAATTGTAAAACAAAAAATGTATTTCAAATAGATAAATCAAAAATGGATTTGATTGCCATAAAAATCTTTCGTTTTTTCGAGATTAAATAAATAAGAGAATTACGTTGCATTTTATATATTTATTTTTAATTGATTGAACTAAGCATCTCTTTAACAGCTTTAATTCCAAACTTTCCCGGACAAACAGTTTCCGTTTTAACAGAACTTGATCCTCTCTGTAGAATAAGCCGCTGGTTAACTTCATTATGAAGAATAATATTTCTTTTTTCAATCTTATATTTTTGCATAAGGGATTGAACCAGTTTCTTTAAACTCTGAATTTGGCAATTAGTCAGCTTTTCTTCCTCAAAATTTCCTTCTAAGCAAATACCAATAGAACCATAATCAGGATCGAGTTTATAAGCCTCAACTATATTTTTATTAATCAGATGCTTCCTGATACTATCGGCTAAGCTATTTGCTTCAATTGTCTCCCCGGCATGTGCACCCATTAAATTAATATCTCTTCCTTCATAAATTTTACCATCCTTACCAATAACAAAGTGATAAGCAATATCGTTAAAGCCATTATCTTGTTGATATTCCTGAATATTTTTTACTCCAAAATCTCCTGAAAAAGCTGAATGATGTATTACTATATATTTTAAAACATTATTTAAATCCTGTCCATATAAATACATACTGCTTGAATCAATAGGCCGGTTTGCATTCCACTCCTTACGCGTAATAATCCTAAAATCTTTAGAACAGTTATACTTTGAAAAGTTAAAAAAATGAATACAAATAATTAAAACTATCAAAGCTGAAACGGTAATAACAATTACCAAATTAAATTTCTTCATTATTTTCTGAAGCTGTAAATATTAGAATATGTAATAAGCCTGATATTTTTTTTACGTATAAATTGTGATGCTGCATCCGAAATTACCGCACGAAATTCGCCGTAACGGTCATCACCGTTCTTAGTAAATAATGGATTATCGAGGTCTCGCATTAAATTAAGCTCATCAGGATATGCGGCAAGATGTAAAACAATAATATAAGTCTCACCATATTTCAAATCCGAAAGCATATCAATGTATTTTTCCGTTTTTTTATTTGTTTCTGCTTTAAATAAATTATTTAACAATAATTCATTGTTCATCTGTGAAATCAAAAGATTATATTTTTTCCCGAGTCTTTTCAATATATTATTACCTATTTGTGAGTATAGGAAATACATATGGCAGTCTATGTAATCAACTTTTAATCCTGACCCTAATATTTTTCTAACCTGTGCATCTGCTTCTTTTTCGATCTCCACAGTATCCGGATTTGCATTGTATAAAGAAATTCTTGACGGGTAAAAATATCCGCCGCTATCTACAAGGCTGGATACTTCATCTTTTGGAAGCAGCGGTTTCCACCTTTCATTTTCCCATTCCGAAGTAAATGCAAGATGTACACCGACCGAAATTTCAGGATGCCGTTTGAGTATATCAACTGCCTGTGAGAAATATTTTGAAACTACGATAACTGATGCTGAAACAGGAATTTTCTTTTCCGCAAGCTCTTCTATTGCTTCATTTACAGATTTGCCGATTCCAATGTCATCGTATCTTAGTATAACTTTTGGCGGGATAGAACTTTTGCGGTAGAAATTATTTCTGAAAACAATTGCTGCTGTCAGTATTAATAAAATACCAATTACACCGTAAATTGAATTAGTTAAAGCCCTGGATTTCATTAATTCATCACGTATAAATCAATTAGTTTATTCGAGTAATAAAATTTTTCGGCGTTAATACCGACCGGTGTAGTTGCATTTTTATTAATCTCCCTTCTGCCGTGATCGACACCCAGACTGTAAAAAGAACCAAGTTGTTTAATTGTCGGAGGCATATTATCTATGCTTTGAAGTTTTTTTCTTATCAGATTTACATAAAAAGTAGTATAGGCAATATTGATAGTATCGTTCATAATTTTTCTTATTACTTCATCTCTATTCCGGCTTTTGGTTATTATTTTTCCATCTGCAAAATTTTCTTCGAGCCACATAAAAGTTGATACTCTCATTTGCCCGTAACCTGCTGAAGGATTAAAACCATATTCTGCTCTTATATTATCAAAGCCGTCGAAGAAATTATAGTTGCTGCGCAGCTCGCCATATACTACGCTTATATAAACCCTGGGTTTTAAATTATTAACTTGGCAGTAGTAATCGACTATTTCCCTGTTCTTACTAATCATAGACAATATATTTCTTTCGCTTGAATCTTTATTATCAATAATAAAATAACCTGCTAATGCTAAAACCGCCATTAGCGCAATAATGATTATCCAGATTTTCTTTTTCATTATAAATTCTTTATTAAGTTGAACATTACGGGTGAATTTTCCAAAATCTTTCTATCGTTGTTTTGCTCCAGGCAAAATGCATATAAACAAATATTATCTTTATTAAGCAGAAGAATAATTACTCCTCTTTTAGGTAAAGCTAATTGTGCGGTAAAATAATTTGATGAATCATTTATTATTATAACAGAATCCTTAAATTCATTATGGATATCATTCTGAAATGATAGATCTTCATTTCTATTTAAATAAACTAACTTCGTACTCTTTAATGATAACGAATCATCTCTCTTTTCAGCGTAATACTCCAAAGAGGAAAGAATATCTTTGTTAAAGTCGTAGGAATTATTTCCCTCATTTAGCTTGGCAAACACAATTTTATAATTTTTTGAATTTTCTTTTATTGAAATCTTCTGACCTATAAGCTGCAGCTGCGCGTCAATATCTTTATTAAGTATATTGTATCTGTTCTCAATGCATAGTTCTTTGGTTTTAGAAACCTCACTTTTAATATTTACTATTTCAATCAGAACTATAATTAAAATTAGTATTGACGAGGCCATTATTATTATTTTCTTCAAAATATAAATTCTCCCTTTCCTACTTATTATTGTAAAAAACAGCCCGGATAACTATTCCGGATCTTATATCTGAACTAACATTTATTTAGAATATCGCTCATTTTAATTGAATCCTCAAATTTTTTAATCAGTTTATTTTGATCAAATGTTAAAATTGCAGAGACAAAAAACTCTTCCTTCAAAATTTCATTTTATAATATCCTTATCACTATTTTTTCTGAAGAAATCGAGCAATGTAATTTGGATCCAAATTCCACCATTTGCTAATTGTTCGCTTCGAACCGAAAATGCCCAATCCGCCGCTGATATTTGAATATACCGGCTGATCCAGACTTATTGAATATGAATCGGCAGAACCATGAATACTTTCGTAATAATTCGAAAGGGCTCTATCCATTTCAATCATTTGGAAAATTATATAGCCAGTGTAATAATCAAAATTCTCCACATGAGAAACTTGAGCCATTGCAGAATCAATTGCCGAATAGTCATAGGAAATGCTGCTGCCATTAATTGGAGAAGGATAGACCGGTTCAGAGTGTCCGTTCCTATTAATGTAAGTGCACGGAACTTCCTTGTAATAGATCGTATAACCGGTATCTTTCCTTCTATATTGAATTACCAATTTGGGAAAAAATAAACAACCATCGGCATATCCCCAATCTATAGTAAATACATTTCCAAATAAGAACCTATTTATTTTTGTTGTAAACCCTCTTTCGAAATTATAGGAAAAACCTAATTGTAATCCCGACAGAAGTTGAATGTTAGAAGAAAGAACTTTACCTCCAGGTAGAACAGCAGTAATTGATATAGGGTAATTAGGATAAATATAATCAAGACGAGAAGAGTAGTAATATTTATATTGAAAAACCGGCGGCGGACGCTTAGCAATTATGCCGCCGTTATATTCCTTTAATTGAAAATTGTCGCCTCTGTAATACACAGAAATACCGGCGCCTGAAACGTAAGGGTCTATTTTATTTTTGGAAGTATCAAAACCTTCCACATCATAAAGCTTGGTAACTGTAGCATAAATGTAAGTTGCTTTATAGTTGTCATAATCCAAATCGATATAACTGTCTAAAATATATTTCTCTTTAAAATCAGTTTTAGGATTGAAATCTTCCTGACAGGAGAGAATTATTAGAGATAAAAAGAGAGCTAAAAGTATTATTTTCAAATTTTTCATACAATATTATTTCTTCTGAAGAAAAGAAATTTGATACTCAGGATTAATTCCCCAGCCTTTTCTTATAATCCGAGTGGAACCAAAAATACCGAGACCTCCGCTGACATTAGAATAAACAAACTGATCAAGGCTTATTGAATAATCATCTAATGAACCGTGAGTGCTTTCATAATATTTTGAAAGAGGTCCATCAAATTCAACCATTTCGAAATCGATACCGAAGAAACCATCAAAATTATTCGTGTGTACAATCTGCGCCATTGTAGAATCGAATGAAGAATAATCGTAAGAAATATTATCGCTGGAAGTAGGGAAAGGATATACCGGTTCAGAAAGTCCATTTCTATTTATATAAGTTAAAGGAACTTCTTTTTCGTAATGGGTATAATCTCCTTTTTTTAGATATTGAATAATCATTTTAGGAAAGAATAGTCGATTTTCTATTGGACCCCAACTTATATTAAAAGTATTGCCGAATAAAAACCTGTTTATTTTTGTAGTAAAGCCTCTTATGAAGTCATATGAAAAGCCAAATTGCAAACCTTCGAGCAGCTTTATATTTGAAGAAAGAACTTCCCCATCAGGCATAATTGCAGTAATAAAAGCAGAATAATTTGGATAAATATTAAACATCTTTGTCCAGTAATAAAACTTATACTTCAATTCGGGTGGCGGTCGTTTTGCGATTGTACCATTTGTATCCTCATTTAAGTAGTATCTGTTTCCCTGGCAATCACAAAGAATTCTAGCGCCGGATATAAACGGATCAATTTTTCTTTGAGAAGGATTTAATCCGTTGACATCGTATAGTTTGGTGACAGAAGCATAAATAGTAGCTTCATGGTAAAAATCATAATCCAAATCAATGTAACAGTTAAGAACATACTGCTCTTTAAAATCAGTTTTAGGATTAAAGTCTTCCTGGCAGGATAAATCTAATAATACTAGAATTATGAAAAGTATAAACAATAAATTTCGATTCATATCCCTTCCTTAAGAATTATAGATGCTATTATTACTTTTTTCAAAATAAGAATTTACCTTAAATATTTAATTCTCGTACAACAGTTATAATAAATTAAAAACATTGTTAAAATAGCTCAGACAATCATTCCGGATCTCATATCTGAGCTATATTTTCAGGTTATATTAAATATCATCGACATATTGCGGACATGCCACCCAATCTGACCAATATTCGCGATTAATTGTTATATACCAGAAATCGCTTTGTGAAAGTAGTAAAGCATATAGATTTTCGCACCATGTCTCGGCGGTGTAATGTGGATCATCTGGAACACCACCGATGATTCGCGTTGTCTGTATTTCATTTAACTTTTTCATATTAACCTCCGTTATTTTGTTTATATTATAATAGCCCAGATAATCATTCCGGACCTCATACCTGAGCTTTTGTCAATTTATAATATCGCTTATCTTAATCGGGTCCTTAAATTTTTTTATCAATTTATTTCTAAAGAATATTTAAATTGCAGAAATAAAAAATTCTTCCTTTAATAAAATTTTATTTTATAATTTTCTTCCACTATTTTTTCTGAAGGAATAGAACCATATAATTTCGATCTAAGGACCAATATTTTGTCAGCTTTCTTTTTGAACCAAATATACCCAAGCCTCCGCTTACATTAGAATACACGGATTGGTCAAGGCTAATAGAATATGAATCAATCGAACCGTGAATACTTTCATAGTATTTCGAAAGCGGCCCATCCAATTCAACCATCTGGAAAATAATCTCGTTTCTAAAATTATCAAAATTTTCAGAATGGGATACTTGAGCCATAGCTGAATCAATTGCAGAATAATCATAAGAAATACTATCATGCGACATATAGGATGGATAGACCGGTTCGTATTGACCGTTGTTTTTTACATAAGTACACGGAACTTCTTTATAATACCATGTGTAATCATTTAATTTCTGATATGGAATTAACAATTGCGGAAAGAACAAATGCCCGCTTATAGACCCCCACGAAATAGTAAATACATTTCCGAATAGAAATCTATTAATTCTAGTTGTAAAGCCTCTATCAAAATTATAAGAAAATCCTAATTGCAACCCTTCCAACAGTTGGGTTGATGCCGAAAGGACTTTGCCATCCGGCATTACAGCTTTGATCGAGATTGAATAATTTGGAAATATATAGCGTATGCGTGCCTTGTAAAAAACCTGTATTGTATCGTATTTAAATGTTGGAGGAATTAGCGTATCTTTACTAATTTTTAACGTATCCTGTTCAAGATAGTATGTATCTCCTCTATAATAACAACATATATTAGCCCAAGAAATATAAGGATTTATTTTATTTTGGGATGGATCTAACCCATTTACATCATATATTTTGCTGATAGTAGCGTAAACAGTTGTTGTCTTGTAATTATCATAATCAAGATCAACATAGCTAGTTAAAACGTATCGCTCTATAAAATCAGTTTTAGGATTAAAGTCTTCCTGACAGGACAAATTTATTAAAGATAAAAAGAGAGCTAAGACCATTATTTTCAAATTTTTCATATACTATTTTTTCTTTTGAAGAAAAGAAATTTGATACTCAGGATTAATTCCCCAGCCTTTTCTTATAATCCTAGTGGAACCAAAAATACCGAGACCTCCACTTACATTAGAATAAACAAACTGATCAAGGCTTATTGAATAATCATCTAATGAACCGTGAATGCTTTCATAATATTTCGAAAGCGGCTCATCCAACTCCACCATTTCGAATAAGAGTCCTGCGAAATAATCAAAATTATCCGAGTGCGCTATTTGCGACATTGTTGAATCGAATGAAGAATAATCATAAGAAATACTATTGCTGACGGTTGGCGAAGGATATAATGGTTCGTAATGTCCGTTTCTATTTAAATAAGTGCAAGGAACCTCTTTTTCATAATAAGTATAATCTCCTTTCTTCCGATATTGAATTATCATTTTAGGGAATAATAGGCAGCCGTTAGCATATCCCCACTCTATCGTAAATTGGTCACCAAATAAGAACCTGTTTATTTTTGTTGTAAATCCTCTAACAAAATCATAAGAGAATCCTAATTGTAATCCGCCAAGAAGTTTAATGTTAGAAGAAAGTCTTTTACCATTGGGCAGAACAGCAGTAATAGATATCGGGTAATCCGGATAAATATATTCAAGGCGAGAAGAGTAATAATATTTATATTGAAAAACCGGTGGTGGACGCTTAGCAATTATGCCGCCTTTATATTCCTTTAATTGAAAACTGTCGCCTCTGTAATACACAAAAATACTGGCACCTGATATATAAGGATCTATTTTAGTTTTAGAAGTATCTAAGCCTTCCAAATCATAAAGCTTTGTTACGGTAGCATAAATGTAAGTCATTTTATATTCGCCATAATCTAAATCGATATAGCTATCTAAAATATATTTCTCTTTAAAATCAGTTTTAGGATTAAAGCCTTCCTGACAGGATATATTTAACAACATGAGCACTATAGCAAGCAGTAAAAATATTTTTTGTTTCATAACTCTATCTTAACAGTATTTAATTATTCTTAAATTCGATGTAAAAAATTATTAAAACCGTTTCATAAATTAGCTCGAATAATCATTCCGGACTTCATATTTGAGCTCTTGTCAATTTATAATATCGCTTATCTTAATCGGACCCTTAAATTCTTTTATCAATTTATTTTTATCAAATATGAAAATTGCCGGAACAGAAGAAGTTCCGAATAAATCAACAGCGTTATTATTGTTTAAGAAACCAAAATGGACATTATTGGATTTTAATAGGAACGATAAATTATTGAACTTATTATTTTTTATTTTATCAAAGAGATTTTTCTCCTTTGCAAAAAGATAAAAATTAACATTTTTAGCTTGCGAAATATTTTTATTTAATTCCGCTAATAATGTTTTGCAGTAAGGACAGTTTACCGAAAATAAAATTATTGCGGTTCTGCCGGTTTGATTATTGTTCATACTTTTTAAACCGGTTGTATCTGAATACGAAAAAACTGGTAACCTGCTGCCTACCGGAAATTTATCTGAAGTAAAAGATTTAATAAAAAACCAGGATGTAACTCCTGCAAAAACAATAAAAAAAGTTAAGACTAAAATTTTTTTAACCATAATTTTTTATTCCGCTATATTTTGTATGCCATAATCATTATTAAAATGTTCTTTATTAGACTTAAATAGGGAGACTGTTTAACAGACCCGCCGAAGCATCCGCAATTGTCAATTCCTTTAAAAATCAATACCAGGTTGAATACGATAAAAGCAGTTGATAGAAAGAAAATTAAGTTTTTTATGCTGTGTTTAAAAAGATTTAGTATCAATGCGGCTGCGATGAAAGCTTCGATTATAATAAGTAAGTATAGTCCTATATTAACCGTAATATTTTGTATACTAATAATATCCTGCAGCATTACAACTGTTGACTGGAAATCAACCAGCTTTAATATTGCCGAACTCATAAATATAAGAGCAATAATAATTGTGAAAATTTTAGAATATGTATATTTAACCATTTAGTACTTTTAAAAAATATAATTCCAGGCCTAACTGAAAAAGAAATATCAGAGACCATACTGAGAATGAGATCAATATTGATTTAGCGAACTTAACTTCGAATACTAATTTTATTAATATTCCTATTGTTAAAAGCCAGATAAGTTCGAAGATGTTTATGCTATTTAATACTCCTATCATAATATTATCCTGCTTAGTAACATCAATTAAATTGGATAGTGATAGCGGCATAATATGAAGCATCTTTTGTGTTAATTGTTCTTTGGGAATGGTAACTAACCAGCCTATTTTTATAAGTGAACCAATCAACAATATACCAACACCTATCAAAGTAATTTTAAATACTTCCTTAAATTTTAAGTTCTGGAGACTGAATAAAAAGAAAAGCTGTATTAACATAGTAACTGTTACTGCCCTTAGAATTAGTAAGACTGGAATGAAAAGATAATTATATATTGAATAGTGCTGAATCAATACATAATAATTATCTATTTGGTAACTTTCTAATTTTGTAGATAACAAAACATGATAAATTTCCTTTGTCATAACAAAATTATCCCATAATACTAATATGAAAACGTTAAAAACCAGCAGCAGCAGGAACAACTGCCAATTTTTAACCTCATCATCTTTAATTATACTTAAGATTTTGGCTTTCATATTTTTCCCTATTATTATTATCTATATTATCAATACATTTTTATTTATAAAGAACTATACTCTTGAACTTCCAATAAATTAACCTCTTACTTTTTTCTCAAGCTTAATCAAATTAATAATTGACAGAATGATTAATACAAAGTTATCTTCTCCAATCAGTCCTTCTCTTTTTAAGAGAAGGGTTTGGGATGAGTTCGGAGTTAGCGTTCTCGCTTCGAACTCTCTCTAATCTCTCCCTTGCGAAGGGAAATGTCATTAAGTTAAGCTTTTATAACGAGCGCCCTCACTCCCAACCTCTCTCCCAAAGGGCGAGAGGAGCAGAAACCCTCGCCCATCGGGAGAGGGCAGGGTGAGGGAAAACTTCCTTAACTTAATGACATTGCCTGCGAAGGGAAAGACTTATTCTTATTCATGTCCTTACCTTTTTTAACTTATCTTCATTTTTAGATATCATTGGTCTATGCCTCCCAAAACACTTTTCATAAATACCTTCTCTTTTTCATAAAACTCTTAACGTTATTTTATTATCACTTAATTTTACTTCTCCGTTCTCAAACCGGTATATTTGTGCACATTTTTCCAATGACCTAATATCGTGCGTAATAATAAAAACACTATTATTATTTGCATACGCTATTAGCCTATCAAATATTAAAGTCTCAAGTTCAGGGTCTAATCCGCTTAATCCTTCATCGATAATTAGTACTCCGGGCTTATCAAACATTGCTCTAATTAATGCTATTACCTGTTTTTCGCCTCCGGAAAGATGACGACCGTCCTCACCTAATAGTGTAAAATAACTTTGTTCAAATCTTTTGAAGAAATCACTAAAACCCAGTTCTGCAATTTTAGAATCCATTTCATCTAAAGAAGAAAGTTCTCTTCCAATTAAAATATTATCCAATATACTCCCATTGAATATTTTAATATTCTGAGGTACAACTGCAACTAATTTTCTGTACAATTCAAGATTCAAAGTACATGCATCAACATTATCTAATAATAAGCAGCCACCGGACAGCATATACTTTCTTTGTAGAATTTGGACTATTGTACTTTTTCCGCTGCCATTAGGGCCATAAAGAGCAGTGATTTTACCTTTGGGTATCTGCATATTTACGTTGGCGAAAAACAGGTAATAGCATTAA
>JAMCWE010000182.1 GCA_023475265.1 Bacteroidota bacterium | reverse complement strand
CACTCAGCTCCACAAGAGTATTTGCTTTAGATTTTAATTCTCAGTTGAATGCAAATACACTTATTCCGCTTCGCCTGCCGCCGCCTTAAAACAGAATCACCGGCAACTTTCCATTGTCAATTAAAACGAAATCAAATTTTGAAAACAAATACAAACAATACACTATAATCAATCGTTGCACTTTTCAATCCCTCAAAATATCTTTCCCCCAAAAAAAGTACCTCCATGAAAAGCTTAACAAAAATTATTCTTATCGCGCTATTACTTTTGCTTTTTAATGTAAGCAACTGCCAATCCTTACCTCAATACTTGCCTTACAGTTATTCAATCAAATCCACAGTTGCAAGAGTCATTGACGGCGACACCTTTGTCCTTTCTGATTCCCAGCATGTAAGAATGCTTGGGATCAACACTCCGGAAATAGCAAGACTAAACAAACCTGCTCAACCATTCGCTGATTCAGCAGCTCACTTCGTTAAAACATTAATCGAAGGTAAACAAGTCAGACTAACGTTTGACGAAAACACCTATGATATTTTCGGAAGAGTCTTAGCTTATGTTTGGCTTACAGATGTAACCGGAAAAGATTCACTCTGGATTCAAGCAGAGCTTCTCAAAGCCGGCTTATGCCGTATCAGTCATTACCCAAAAGGTAAGAGGTACTACGATTTATTCTACAACCTTCGCCGCACTGCACGAAGGCAGCATCTAGGCATTTGGTCCAATGACTAAATTAATTTCAAATACTCCTTGTCATTCCGAACGCTGTGAGGAATCTCTAAACGTTCCTTCACTACTTTCCAATCCTCTTTTCTCTAAACTTCAATCCTACGGATTGATCGATGAAATTGCCTTACGCAATCTCATCGTCAAAAACGAATACAGAAGTTTGCGCAGCAAACTTCATCTTGGTGATGCAGTCTACCTGCTCTCGCAAAAATATTATCTCTCAGAATCTGCAATCAATACCATCCTATTCCGCAAGCGGAATAAAAAACCCATAAGCTTTCCAAACTCAATTCATATCGTACTCTAATAATTCAAACCTCTTAGATTTTTTTGCCTTTTTACCTTTTCACCTCTTTCCCTTTTCACCTACCCTCTAACAAGCCTCTGCTCCGCATCTGCCCCGCCTCAGTCCCGGTTCCAAAATTCTTTCATTTATTCGCTATTCCTCAATCCAAAATCGACATTCCAAATGCTTTCCCATTCTTACAGTGAATTCAGAATTACTGGAATATATAATTGCCCCGTGTTCTTAACTAAATAAAATTATTTCTTAAATAAAAAATGGAGTTCCCATGGCTATCTTAAATGGAAACGTAATCGGAAACATGAGAGGCAGACTCGGCAATCTTTCTGCAAGAACAGTTGATGGCAAAACCATTATGTCGGCTCGCCCTTCAAATTTTAACGTTAGTAACGATCCCGCAGTAACCGAAGTCAGACAAAAGTTCTCTGTCACTGTTGCCCTTGCAAAGTCGATTTTGACTCTTGCTACTCTTGCTGCAATCTGGAAGACCGTTAAACAATCCGGTATGACCGTGTTCAACACAATCTTCAAAAGCAACTTCGCTTATTCCTCTGTAGACAAACCAACCGAGAATAATATTATTACTCCCGGTGGATTCAGCCTCCCAGTTGATACTGCTGCAGTAGCCTTAGACAAAGTCACTGCTTCAATCCTTGCCTTGAACACTGAATCTGTATTCACTCCGGAAGAAGTTAATTTGTCTGCAAATGCCGTTGTTTGCTTTACAGATCCAACCAACCCGGATGATGATCCATACCAGATCATTGCACTCAACAAAGAATTAGCCGGCTTCAACTTCGGCCAGGCTTATGATCTTCAACTTGACTTCGATACCAAACAGAAGATTGTAGCTGCTAAATACACCAAAAGTATTTTACTACTCAGTGTTGCTTCCAAAACCATTGACGGTAAAGTAGTTCAGTACTCATCTACTTCTCCAAAAGCCAGCGCTTAGTTGTTGCCCTATTTCCTCCTTCCAAAAAGCTTCCTCTTTTGAGGAAGCTTTTTTATTGGCCGGTCCTTTTCTCTTAAAACATAGTATGGCTTCGCTTCGTTTATTTGACGGCTTCGCCGTCAAACACTTCGCTCAGTTCAAAGACCTTTAACACAATTCATGTTCAGTCTGTACTTACTATTTGTTATTCTATCGAACCTCCGCTCTATTTTCGCTCATTCCGTTCATTCCACTCCATCGCTTTTGCTTTTATACACTTCGTGCACAGCAAAAACTGAACTCCATTTCATTCACTACATTCGCTCAACACAGCTCACAGTATACTTAACATTTAACGTCCTTCAGTGCAGCTATGTAGTTGGCACTCCATACCTGCCAATCGCACATCCTTCCAGCTTTTGGTATGTTCCGCTTTCTTTCGCACTGCGTGCTTGAATTCGCTCCACATATCCAAAAGCTTCAGCACATCTTTTTTATAATCAATAAGTCTCTGCATGTAGTTTTTCTTTCGTATGCTCCGCCATACTTCCTTCGCTACATTTCCTTGACGGCTACCGCCGTCAATCATTCCGCTCAGTCAGTAAGGCTCTAATCTAATCATTACATTCGGCATCCTTTGAATGAGCTATTTCCTTTTAGTCAATAACTGCGTTCTCAATTACTACTTTACCTTTCCATCATAACTAAACATAATTTCCAATATTGTATGGTGCTTCTAAAGTCGCACCTGTTAAAATATATTTTGCCCGCTGAAGGTAAGCTTAGTCTTATCTGAACATTATCTTTAAACTGGGCAAGGGTATATGAAACAAAGCAGCTACCTGTCCGCCAAAGGAGGAAAAAGAGACAAAAGTTTTTACCATAGTCTTTCAATATTCCTTTTTTGATTTCAGCAAAAACTTTAGTCCTTTTCTTAACGCTGCTTTGCCCTTGCCTTGGCTTTGTAGTCTTAGCCTTTCCTCATCATCCCAACTTAACCAAGTTTCGCAAAAGAGTTATTAGCGGGCAAAATATGTTTTTTGCGGGGTAGTCTGCCCCAGCTTTTCATAAACTAAAAATGTGAGGTTATCATGTTACTTAATCAAAAATCCAAGCTGATACTAATTCATAAACAGCTTGTGAAAGAAGGTCATCTTTTTATTGCTCAAGTTCTGTTTCAACATTTAGCCGGATTAAGCCTTAATCCTAAAGTTGCAGATTTTCTTCTTTCATTATTTGAATCTTAATTGAGGCAGGTATAAAATGAAGGTTTACGAAAGCAGCCATCAAACAAAGCGGGACTTCTCAAAAGTCCCCCAGATCAAAATCAAGAATTATAAGCTCAAAGATTCCGGCTTTGATATTGGAAAGGAATACAAAGTAACTTACAGCCCTAACAAAATAATTCTTGAAATCGTTGAAGCTCAGAAAGTAAATTCTTAACTTTAACTGGAAGTAAAAAACCGTATTATGTTAAATTCAAATTATCAAACTTGTAATGTCAATTTAAAAGTAAAACCATTTGCGGTTTTAGGCTCTTTACTTTCCAATACATTACGAAATTTTGAATTGTATCTAAAAGTCGGTACAAAAATAGGTACACAGTCGGTACAAAGATCATCGGGATTCTTAAAACGCTTTAAAATAAAAAATGCGAAAACAAAATATTTTCGCATCTTTTTAGTGGGCTCGGAAGGACTTGAACCTCCGACCCGCTGATTATGAGTCAGCTGCTCTAACCAACTGAGCTACGAGCCCTAAAATTTTTGTGTCCAAAAATAATATATCAACTCCCTTTTTCCAAACATCTCTGATCATTTGAAAATAAAAAAGCTTAAATATTAATTTAAGCTTTTAATTTGTGGAGCTAAGCGGGATCGAACCGCTGACCTCTTGAATGCCATTCAAGCGCTCTCCCAGCTGAGCTATAGCCCCAATTTTTATATTTAAAAATATATAAGAAAATTGTAGGTGTCAAATTCAATTCTTTTTCTTCTGCATTGCTTAGCGTATTCTTATATAATATTTTTGGTTTGTATAATAAAAGAAAATTCATGAATAAACTACTGTATTTAAACATTATAATTTTTCTGGTCTCGGCTTTTTTATTTATTAGCTGTAAAGATACTGTTACCGGTGATCAAATAGATAATATAGTTATTCCCAGTTCTAACATTAGTTATCAAAAATATATTCAGCCTGTCTTCAATGTAAAATGTATTAATTGTCATGGCAATGGTGCGGTAGACGGTGGCGTAAATTTAACCACATGGTCATATACTACTGCTGACCCTAGTGTCGTTTTTCCAGGAAATCCAGACAATAGTTCTTTAGTTTGGTGTGTTCAAGGAAGAGCTGGTGTTTCGCCTATGCCTCCTCTTGATTCGCCTTATAAACCGTTAACGGCAAATCAAGTGAGTGGTGTAATAACCTGGATTAAAGAAGGTGCTAAGAATAATTGATTAAGAATTTCTGAATCAATAAAAACAATTCAGAACATTGTTAAATTATTTTTAGCTATAATTCTAAATCCAATTCATTTCTTTATACCAATCGCAAGTACGTTTTATTCCATCTTCAATTGTTATATTTTGTTTGTAACCAATATCCTTAACTGCTTTTGAAGTATCGCATATCCAATTCTTCTGTGTAATATCTTTTGCTTTTTCAATATTTAATGTCGCCGGCTTACTGCTGAACATCGCAAAAAATTGAGCTATACCCGCCAGAGTATAAACGATTGAATGTGGAACTTTAACTTGCAATGGTTTTTTATTTAAGATTTTAGAAGTAATATCACCGACTTCTTTCCATGTATAAAACTTTTCGGAACTTATAAAATATATTTCACCCGAAGATTTTTCAGATATTGCAGCTAAATAAAATCCGTTTACCAAATCCAGAACATGAATGAGACTTAATTTTTTTTCTTCAAAACCAATGGTAGTCATCAGCCCGCTGTTAAATGTTTTAAAGAAAATTAAAATCTCTGTGTCTCTTTCACCATAGACTGCCGGCGCTCTGCAAATTGTAATTGGAAGACGATCCATGAATTCTTTTGCTAGTTGTTCTTCTGCCAATTTGCTTCTACCGTATGTTGTAATCGGACGGCATTCTGTAGTTTCATCAACCGGCAATCCATTGAGTGATGGACCGGTAACTGTTTGGCTGCTTACAATTAAAAATTTTTTAATAGTATTTCTGAATTCAAGTGCAGTTTCCAGCAAAGTTTTTGTTGTTTCAACGTTGCCTTCAAAATATCCTTCCGGCGTTTTTGACTTAACAACTCCGGCTACGTGAAAAATATACTCTGCATCCTTGAATACTTTCCTCAATCCTTCTCTGTCTTTTAATCCGCAGTCATATATTTCTACTTTTTTCCCTTTAAGCCATTTTAGATTGCTGGATTTTCTTGTTATGCATCTAACTATAAAATTTTTGTTTATTAGAAGGTCTACTAGGTGGCTTCCAACGAAGCCGTTAGCGCCTGTTACTACTGCAATATTTTGTTTTTCCATAATTTAGTTTATTTGATTTTGTATCTATTTAATCATACATTTTACGGCGAAATTTAACAAATTATTAGATTATTACTAAAAATTATTTCAAATCTCATCATAAAATGAGGAGGCGTATTGGATTTATTCAGAAAATGTTACGAATTCACAAGAGCAGATGAAGTTAAAGCATTAGGACTTTATCCATATTTCAGACCAATAGAAGAAAATGAAGGGCCGGTAGTTCAAATTGAGGGAAGAAAAGTTATTATGGCTGGCTCTAACAACTACTTAGGTTTAACAGCACACCCCAAAGTTAAGGAAGCAGCAATTAAAGCAGTTGAAAAATATGGAACTGGTTGTTCCGGTTCCCGTTATTTAACCGGTACGTTGGATTTACATATTGAATTGGAAGATAAACTAGCGAAATTTTTTAATAAAGAAGCTGTTCTTCTATTCAGCACCGGTTATCAAACTGCTCAAGGAATTATTCCTACTTTAGTTCAGCGTGGCGATTATGTAGTTTCAGATAAAGACAATCATGCTTGTATTATTGCTGGAAATTTAATGGCAAAAGGTGCAACTGCTGAGTTCGTACGTTATAAACATAATGATATGGATGATTTAGAAAGAGTAATTTCCAAGCTGCCGCCTGATTCCGGTAAATTAATTGTAAGTGATGGTGTTTTTAGTACCGGCGGTGAAATTGTTGAACTGGATAAGCTGAATAAGATAGCTAAAAAATATGGCGCGAAAATATTAGTGGATGATGCTCATTCTGTGGGAGTTATTGGAAAAGGTGGAAGAGGAACTGCAAGTGAATACAATCTTGAAAATGAAATTGACCTTACAATGGGGACATTCAGTAAAACTTTTGCTTCTTTAGGAGGATTTGTTGCTAGTGAAGCAAAAGTTATCAATTATCTGAAACATCATTCCCCTGCTTTAATTTTTAGTGCGTCACCTACTCCCGCTTCTGTAGCTTCTGCAATAGCAGCACTGGAAATCCTAGAAGCCGAACCCGAACGAGTTACAAAGCTTATTCAAAATGCAAATAAAATGAGAGTTGGACTTAAAGAAGCTGGCTTCACGGTTTTAGATGGCAGAACAGCAATTGTACCTGTTATTGTAGGTAATGATGAACTTGCATTTAAAATGTGGCGCATGCTTTATGATGCCGGAGTTTTTGTTAATGTATTTATTTCACCGGGCGTTCCTCAAGGTAGACAAATGATGCGGACAAGTTATATGGCTACTCACGAAGACAAGCATCTTGATGCTATCTTAGAAATTTTTAAAGATACGGGGAAAAAATTAGGACTAATCTAGTTGGGTAATATTTTTTATAACTAAGAAGCATATCATTGTAACCGGTGGTATGCTTTTATTTTAATGAGGTGGGTTAAAATGAGTTCAATAAAAATTTCTACCGTTCAGTCATCCAAAGATCTTTTACGTTTTATAAAATTCCAATGGAAAATTTATCAAGGTGATGAACATTGGGTTCCTCCTTTAATTATGGATAGGAAAAAAATTCTTGATAAAGAAAAAAATCCTTTCTTCAAACATGCCGAAGCTGAATATTTTCTTGCAGAGAAAAACGGCGAACTTGTTGGAAGAATTGCTGCTATCAAAAATGATTTACACAATAAATATCATAACGACAAAGTAGGATTCTTCGGATTCTTTGAATGCATTAATG
This sequence comes from Bacteroidota bacterium, assembly GCA_023475265.1. Classification (GTDB taxonomy): domain Bacteria; phylum Bacteroidota; class Ignavibacteria; order Ignavibacteriales; family Ignavibacteriaceae; genus FEN-1297. The sequence continues at coordinate 11,591 of JAMCWE010000182.1, read as the reverse complement.
ACCAGGAAGTTGCGAATGCATTATTTGATACCACTAAGCAATGGTTGAAAAGCAAAGGTCTTGATTGTATGCGAGGCCCCGCAAATCCATCCAGCAATGATGAGTATGCAATGCTGCTTGAAGGTTTTGATGATGAAGCAAGAATCTTGATGACCTACAATCCAAAGTATTATCTTGATCTTTGTGAAAACTATGGCTTCAAAAAAGTCAAGGATCTATATGCTTACAAACTTGAGAACAAAGATGTTATTGCTCAAGATAAAATCAGACGTGTTGCGGAGATTGCAAAAAAAAGATATGGATTAAAAATCACTCAGCTTGATATGAAGAATTTCAAATCTGAAGTTGAAAAAGTAAAGTATGTTTATAATAAAGCCTGGGCGCCGAACTGGGGGTTCGTTCCGATGACTGACGAAGAATTAGATGCAATGGCAAAAGATCTTAAACCGCTTGCAGAGCCTTCTCTAGTTTTGTTTGGAGAGATTGATGGAAAGCTTGTGGGTTTTGCTTTAGTGCTTCTTGATTATAATTATATCTTCAAGCAGATGAATGGAAAACTTTTTCCGTTTGGAATAATAAAGCTGTACACCCAAAAGAAAAATATTAAGTGGTGCAGAATTATTACCCTCGGTGTGATTCCGGAATATCAGAAACGCGGACTTGATGCCGTTTTTTATTGGGAGATTGTAAATCGAGCGCATAATTTAGGCATTGATTTGGGTGAAGCAAGCTGGATACTTGAAAATAATGACATGATGAACCGGGGCGCTGAAGCTATGAAAGGAGAGATTTATAAAAAGTACCGTATCTACGAAATTAATATTTAATTCTCTTTAAGATGTTTAGTCTTATCTAAAAGACTTAACATCTTTCAGCTCTTTTTGCTTATTAACTTTATGATTCAACAATGAAATTAATTTTTTCATCGTTTCTTTTTTCCCTTCTGTTGTCATGTAATATCTTTCCGCAGTATACATCAAGTGACAGCGATTTAGTACATACCACATTTACCCGGCAATTCGATCATCAAATAATACAAAAATATGTAGATTCTGATGAAGCCGAAAAAGTTAACGCTGCACTTTTTTCTATTGCTCAAAGCGAAGATACTCTTTGGGTAAATAAAATTATCAACTTGGATTACCAAAAATTTGGAAGCAACATTTGTTTTGCACTTGGGGAATTAGGTCCATGTAAAACTTCGGCTAATTTTTTAGAAGAACAAATTGCTAACAAGAATAATTCAAATCAATTAATTCATTCTGCTCTTGAAGCTTTAGGTAAAACCGGTGATAATAATTCGTTTGTTTTCATAACGAATTATTATCTGAGAAATCATCAATCAAATTTGGATGGGATCTCACCTTCTCTATACAACTTTTATATAAGAAATATAGGCAACAAAGAAGAGATTGGGAAAATTCTAGCTGACGAATTAAAAACATATGATAAACCCAGCAGACGAAATTTCGAAGCAGTGTTTGCTTTTTATAGAACTGATGTGCCAGCTTCTTCTAAAAATATTTTAGTAAGAGAATTAACCAATTTTATTGAAGCGCAAAGTATTAAGAACAAATTTGTTCAAACAACTCTTCCATATTTGCTTGGCTGTTTAAGAAAGTTAGACTATTTCCCCAATGATCATAAATTGTTTTCGAAGTTAATCCGCAGCAATAATTTCGGAATTAAAGTTGAGGCTGTACATTCACTGGCTTATTATCCTTATCAAAGTGCGCAAGAATTAGATAAATATTTGGCTTTGTTAAATGACTCTAATCCAAATGTCACGAGATCAATTGCGTCTTCACTTAAAGAAATCAAATTAAATTCCAAATTGATGGATTACTTAAAAGAATTTCTTAAGGCAAAATTGCTTTCCAATAAATTTGAGAAGAACACACAAGGTGAATTGTTCTTAAGTTATATTAATCTTTTTAAGACGAGCTTTAATGAAGCAGAAAATAAATTCAGCAAGGTCATCCCAAAAGAATATTTTTACCAGGCTTTAGGAAATCTCAATTCATCTGATGCTGCGCTTAGTTTTCTCTTATCAAAGTTTAATTCGGAGAACAATAAAAACAAGATTGCGATTTTAGAATCTGTAATAAATTTCCAAGGGAGAATAAGCAATGAAGATAACCTAAGAAATTTTATTATTGAAGCAATCAATTCTGACTTCCCGCCGTTAATTGCAATTGCAGCAGATGGAATAGATTCAATTTCAACATTGGAAGAAAGGGAATTGCTGGCTTCAATTATCACCAAGCAAGTAAAAAAATATTCGAATAATCCGGATTATCAAGAAAGTATTATGTCTCTTGCACTGCTTTCTAAAAAGATTAACGATTCTACTTTTAAAACTATTCTTAATAGTCTAGCTGAATCTGATTTTTATCCAATAAACAAGTTTGCTTTTAGACTTCTTGACCGCTCGACATTGCCCTTAGTAAATAAAGGAAAGAACTTCGATAAGTTTTGGGGAAATGCTTTTAAATATAAATTTGCGGAAGTTAAAACACAGAAAGGAAATTTCACAATAAAATTCCTTCCTCAAATTTCACCAATCTCTGTTGGAAATTTTTGTTCCCTATCAAAACGCAAATTTTTTAATAACAATTCATTTCATCGCGTTGTACCTGGATTTGTAATTCAAGGCGGTGATCCTGAAGAAACCGGCTGGGGCGGACCGGATTATGATATAGTTTCTGAATTCTCTCCATTAAATTATGATGCTGGAATGGTAGGTATGGCAAGCGCTGGAAAGGACACCGAAGGTTCTCAATGGTTTGTTACAACCGGAGATTTCCCTCACTTAAATGGCAGATACACAATCTTCGCAAAGGTCATTAAAGGATTATCTGTCGTCTTCAAAATCACTCAAGATGATAAAATCATCCAAATAAAATTAATTTGAAATTAATATTGCATCATATTTTGCAGTATGTGAAGGGTCTATTTTCTTCAAAATTTGAAATATACTTTTATCCGAATAACCATTTAAATAGTTTACTATCTCGCCGCTGTTAGCATCGAAGAAGGTTCTAAGTACAACGCTGCCTAATAAATCAATTTTATTTTGCAACGACGCTAAAGTTTCAATTGTTGAAACAATCTTGTCCTGCCCTTTTTTCTTATCAACATTTACGTAATAATCTATTCCATAATAATATTGATAAAATGCTTCCCTAAACGGACGGTATTTATCATTTAAAATATCTTCTATTAAAGCTTGCCTGCTGTACATACCGCTGCGCGACCAGCCTTTTGAAAAGTTACTTGTAATTGCGAGGTTATCAATGTTGAATGCGCGATTAAAATATGGCGTTCCACCAAATTCATCCCACGAATCTTCATTGAATCCAATAATGATATCTGCATAATAATCAAGGAAGCTTGTTAACGGGTCAAAGCTTGATTGATTTGAAACTAGTGCTTGTCCTTTCTGATAAGTAAAAGACCAGTTAGCATCATTTATTCTTAAAACTTGTAAATTTTTTTCTGATTTATAAACCGGCCTTTGGCTAGTTACCACAACTTGTGCAGAAAAATTTCCGTCGTTAGATGCTGTTAAAATTAATATGTTCAGGGCGCAATCAATTTTATCATTCTGCCAATCACTGTTGCTGAAGCGCGTTTTGTTCATATAGTCTGAAACCGCCCGGTCGAATCCTGAAAGTAGATCTCTGTTTGAAATAGGGATGTTATCCATGTTTATTGAGACTTTGCAGTTCAACTCTTGTGAAAATGCAACGGTTGAAATAACTAAAAGAAAAGCGATTAAAAATTTCATACAGATACCTTCCTATGAACCATCAGTTAAAATTTCAAATAAAATTTGATTTAAAATATGAATTTCAGTATTATCGAACAACTAATTAAAATATATCTTTTAAATGGGGCTTAAATTTTTAACAGTCTTTATTTTAATTTTCTCTGTTGCCTATCCTCAGATGAATCCGGGGGCAAAACAAATCTCTCTCTCCTACTCCGATGTTGCATTAACAAATGATGTATTTGGTTTATTTAATAATCCGGCATCGCTTGCAAAAATTAATTGGAGAGAAGCAGGAGTATATTATTCACCTGCGCCATTCGGTTTTACAGAAATGGCTAATGGATATATTGCTTACAACGAACCGTTCGATTGGGGCTCATTAGCACTGGGCGGAATGAACTATGGTTTTGAGTTGTACAAAGAAAACAAAATCTTAGTCGGGTGCTCATATAATTACGCAGATAAATTTCTAATCGGAGTTGTGTTTAATTATCATTCTGTGTCCATAAAAAATTATGGCTCAGCAAATAGTTTTTATTTAAACTTGGGAGGAATTATTCCAATAACCGATTTTGTGAATTGGGGATTTTCAATTCATAATATTAATCGCGCAACATTCGGGAAAGCGAAAGATCAAATTCCAACTGTCTTTAAAACGGGTTTTAATTTTTGTATAGCTCAGAATATTTCACTTAACGCTGCATTTGAAAAAGACATCATTCAAGAATCTTCTTTAATGTTTGGAATTAATTATGACATTATAAAATATATTTCAATTCGTACAGGATTCTCAAATGAACCGTCAAGATTTACTGCCGGAGTTGGAATAAATTATCTTTATTTTACTTTGGATTATGCTGTGTTCACACACCCGGACCTTGGTTTAACACATCAAGCAGGATTGATTATAAGCCTCGAAAAAGAAAAATTAAAAAAGTAATACGGGGAAACTTTCAATATGCAAATTTTGGAATTTTATTTTATTCATAAAAATATCCTATGAAATTTCGAATCAAAAAATTAACAATAGTTTTTGCGTTATTGATTTCATCGCCGCTTTATTCACAAACAGATTCAACCGCAAATTCAGATGAAATAATAATTAACGATTTGCTTGATGAATCTTCGACCGAAACTGATAATTCCGAACTTATAGATGTAATAGAAAATCTTACAACAAATAAAATTGATTTAAACACAGCAAATTCCATAGAGCTACAAAAGATTCCTTTCATTGATTTTCAAAATGCTCACGCTATTATTGCTCATAGGGAAAAATATGGAAGATTTTTTTCAAAGGATGAATTGTATTCGGTTGATGGATTATCAAAAGAAACGGTTGATAAAATGTTACCATTTATAAAAATAGATGAAGATGTTTACCTTCCACAACAAAATGGCAACAATTTCTTTACAAATTTTTATACTAATTCAGAAGTTATCTATCGAAGCAGGATAATGAATGATTTACAAAAGCGTGAAGGTTTTATCGATAATAATTTTTCCGGCACATCAATAAAATTATATAATCGTTTTCTTTGGAAGAAGGAAGATAAATTTCAATTTGGTTTATTAACAGAAAAGGATGCCGGTGAAACTTCGCTTAATGAATTCACTTCGTTTCATTTTTTAATTAGGGACTTATCGATTATAAAAAATTTAGTGGTAGGAGATTATCATCTACAATTTGGACAAGGACTTGCACTATGGAGTCCTTATGGATTTTCAAAAGGGACGAATGCAATTTTTCCTGCGAAGAAAGAAGGAAGCGAAATTACACCATACACAAGCAGTAATGAGAATAATTTTTTCAGAGGTGCAGCTTTTGAGACCGACTGGAGGCAATTAAAACTGTCTGCGTTTTTTTCTAAAAATTTTTTTGATGCATCAATAGATTCGATTAACAACTCCATTATTTCAACTCCTCTGGATGGTTATCATAGAACAATTTCCGAAATTGCCAGAAGAAAAACCTCAAATGAAAGCGTAGCCGGATTAAAATTAGGTTATACTTTACCTCATGAATTATCAATTGGGCTTTTATATTACCACTCCTCGTTTGATAAAGCTTTTCAGGCATCTTCATTATATGATAGAGCCGGTTCAAATTTTAATTACTATTCATTTTATTATGAAACTTATTTTTCATCTTTAAATATTTTCGGTGAAATTTCATTTGATGGTAAATCAGTTGCATCAATTAACAGCTTGCAATTTTCAAACGGAAAAGATTTTGGTTTTATAGTCTCGATAAGAAATTATCCGAGAAATTATACAAACCTTCATGGATTAGGATTTGGAGAAGGAAATAATATTCAAAATGAATTTGGCATATACACTGGAGTAAAATGGAAAACTTATCTCGGAGTTATTAACTTTTATTTTGATCAGTTTAAAATGCCATATAGAAGCTACTCAAATCCTTTGCCCTCAAACGGAAATGAATTTTTAATTAACATGACATCGAAACCTTTTACCTCATTTGAGACGAGATTCATTTATAAATATGAAAACAAGGAAGTCGCTGCTAACTTAGAAAACAAAAGTCAGATGATTAGAAGGAGAAGACAAAACTATCGATTTGAATTTACCAAACGTATTGGAGTTAATATAAGTCTAAAAGGAAGATTAGAGTATAACAATTTTATGCTGGATGAAACCGGTGTTAAAGAAAAAGGAATAATGCTTTTCCAGGAAATAAAAATTATACCTACCGCTTCATTGACGATAAATGGAAGGTTCACAGTTTTCAAAACGGATTCATTTAACTCAGCTGTTTATGAATATGAAAGCGGCATACCTGGAGTTCTTTCAAACTTAGCTTTATATGGTGAAGGAATGAGATGGTATTTAGCGATTAAATACAAGATCAAACAGTCGGTTGGTTTATCATTTAAATATTCCGAAACATATAAACCGAATGAAAAAACTTTAGGAACAGGCTACGCGATGATAAATGGGAATGTAGATAATGCAATACTTTTTCAAATTGATGCTGAGCTATAAAAGAGGAGACCGGAGAAAAGGAAACCGGAGACCGTATGCAGAATACAAATCTCCGGTGTGAAATTATATTATCAATTCACTTTATTAAACTCGCTTTGCGTAATTGCCATTCCAATTACATTTAAGAAAAAGAGCAAGACAAACGTTATGCCTGTCCCGCTGGAACCATTTGTAACCTTTGCTACTCCTTTTGAATACTGCCATAGCCAATAAATATTTGCTATCGGAATAATTAAAAACCAGGCAGTTGGTATGTCAGCTCCTCTTGATTTCAATTCTTCTTTAGTTGAAACATACCAGACAAAACTATAGATTCCGAAAGTAATAAATGGAAGAAAAAATACTGCTAATGGATTTCGCTTTTGCATTTCTTGACTCTTTATTTTTTACTAGAAAAATCTAAGAATTATTTTAAAAATAATAATTTCTTCGTCTCAACAAAACTTCCAGCTTGCATTCTATAAAAATACACGCCACTTGATAGCTGATTGCTAACCGCTGATAGCTGAACGCTATAATTACCTGCTTTCTTTTCTTCGTTAACGAGAGTTGCTATCTCTTTGCCAAGTATATTATAAACTTTTATCCATACAAGCTGGATTCGTGCAGGGAGAGATTTATTGTTGATTTTAAAAATGCACTGTGGGAATAAGGACAAGAAATAGCTTTGTGTTTGTTTGATTACTCTTGCTAAACAGAATTAGTTAGTAATGGTATCTGCAAGACATGATTATTACCTCAGCTTCGGTTATTTGGTAGACTAATCTATTTGTTTCATCAATCCTTCTTGACCAACAACCTGCAAGATCGTGTTTTAATGCTTCCGGCTTTCCTATTCCCTCAAATGGATTTTTTTGAACATCAGAGATAAGATTAAAAATCTTTCTAATTGTCTTTGCATCATTTTTTGACCAAAAGACTAAATCTTCAAGTGCGGAGTTAGTTAGAACTATTTTTCGCATTTTTTACCAATATCTCTAACTCTTCGACTGAATTGACGGTAATCAGATTTTTATTTTGCTTAATTTCATCTAATGCCTCAAAAAGTCTTTTCGCATTATTTTTTGATTGAAGCAGGTAAGCAGTTTCATCGAAATCCTCGGAAACAGAAATTATAAGTCTCTTACTCTTAAAAAGGGCTTTAATAGATTCTATGAATCTATTGTCTAATTCATCAGAGTTTATTTGAAATATCGTATTCATGAGATTCTCTTTTTACTAAAAATATTTTCTAATATAAAATACAAAAGTTATCTCATATTATCATCTCTCTAATTATAACCAATTGACTAATTTCAATAAAAATTATTTCATTAATATCAGTTTTTTTGTCTCCACAAAACCTCCTGCTTGTATTCTATAAAAATACACTCCGCTTGCAAGCTTGCTTGCGTAAAATTCCACATTATAACTTCCGGGCTTCTTTTCTTCATTAACAAGCGTTGTTATCTCTTTACCAAGCATATCATAAACTTTAATTGTGACAAAACTATTTTGAGGAACGGAGTAGTTTATTGTTGTTGTTGGGTTGAAGGGGTTGGGGTAGTTCTGAGAAAGATTATATTCCATTGGATTCAAGGTTTCTTTGAAGTCAATAGCTGTAATAACCTCGGATAATGGTCGCCTCCAAATACCACCTCCCCAAGTACCTGCAAATATATTTTTACCCACAACGTCTAAAGAATATATTATATTATTAGTTAAGCCTAGGTTTATTTGAGTCCAAGTTAAACCATTATCACTAGAAACAAATACTCCATTTAAAGTACCCGCAAAAATATTTGATCCACTTGTTGCAAGACAACTTACTGTAGTGTTTTTTAAGCCGGAACCATTTTGGACCCATTCAGTTCCATTGTTTGTTGATAAAAAAACACCGTCATTAGTTCCAGCAATTAGGCAATTACCGTTCGAATTCAGACAACTCACGTACTCATTCGATAATCCTGAATTTACTGGAATCCAGTCCTTACCTTTATTACTTGACATAAATACTCCTCCGTTGTTTGTCCCTGCAAAAAGATTCTTATCGATTACAGCGAGTGCCTGGACTTCCATGTTTGTTAATCCTGAGTTGACACTAATCCAATTTGAACCTTTCAAATCTGAACGAAAAATTCCACCGCCTAAAGTTCCTGCAAATATATTAGTGTCAGCTATAGCAAGACTACCAATTGCTTTATCCTTTATTTCAAAAACTTGAGACCAATCCTTTCCATAGTTTTTAGAGCTATATATTTCTCCCCACCATGTTCCAGCAAAAAAATTTGAATCAATAACAGCTAATGTCTGCACATACATATCGGTTATACCTGAATTCATTTGGGTCCAGCTCTTACCACTATTATTTGAGTTACATATGCCACCACCATAAGTGCCTACAAAAATATTAGAATCAACATTTGCAATTGACCAAATATGCATGTTGCTAAATCCATTACTGCTTTTAATCCAATTTGAACCTGCATTTGTTGAGATAAATATTCCATCACCATTAGTACCAGCTATAACGCTAGCTCCATTAACTACAAAACATTGAATGTATGCATTACTTAATCCAGCGCCTATATTATTCCAGCTCGCACCATCACCAGTAAAAACAAATACACCATTCGTAAAGCTAGAAAAAATGTTATTTCCAACTGTAGCCAGGGCGAAGACAGTGCCATTAAATAATTTACTCCAATTTGTTCCATTATTTGTGGAAAGGAACAAACCATCATAAGTTCCAGCAAATATGTTAGAGCCTGAAATTGTAAGTGATTTAATATTATTATTAGTAATCCCATTATTTGCATGTACCCAACTGTCGCCATTATTCGTAGAAAGAAAAACGCCACCTAGCGTCCCTGCAAAAAGGTTTTGCCCATTCACAGCTAATACCTGAATGTACATATTCGTTAGTCCTGAGTCCTTCTGTGTCCAGTTTTTCCCATTATCCGTAGAGCGAAGGATTCCACTACCCCAAGTTCCTGCAATTAAATAATTACCACTGACAGCAAGCGACCACACCAAATTATTTGTCAATCCATTATTAGCCGTGTTCCAACTTTCACCATAGTTTGTGGAAATAAATATGCCACTACCTAAAGTACCCGCAAATATATTCTGTCCAATTACAGCAAATGATTGCACTTCTGTGCTCGTTAATCCTGAATTTACTTGAAGCCAGTTACTCCCGTTATTGGAAGAACGAAAAATTCCTCCATGCCACGTACCGGCAAAAATATTGGAACCAGCAATACACAAAGTTTGAACATTGCCACCATACGGTCCATAGGTTTGTACCCATTGTGCAAGAGTGTAAGGTTGTATTAAGAGGAAAAAAGTAACTGCATAAATTGTAAATCGAAAAATCTTCATAATTACTCCTTAATTTTACTTAGCTACGCATTTCTATTTTTAATATTAGCCGCTGGCTGCATTGCTATTTAGCCAAATGCCTAACGGATGGCTATTCACCCGTGCACCTCGAACAACTTTATCTAACCGAAAAGCTACTGCCAATATTTTTTACAATTTTATTTAATAGAACGAACTCTTAACAACAATGCTTGCCTTTACCACTAACCTGAAAGGCTCAGTAATATCGTAATGAAAAGGAAACAGTGTGCAAAAGCTGGTCAGACATTTTCATAAATCTACTCTCCCGTTCTACCTTGCTTTTCTTCATTAAACCAGTTACTACCTTTATAAATATTACCTTCTTTATCAATTCTGCCTGTTTTTTCTTCATTAAAAAAACTTGTCCCTTTATAAATAGTCCCATCATTGTCTATTCTTCCTATTTTTTCTTCGCTGAACCAATTTGTTCCTTTATAAATATTTCCGTCCTCATCAACCCTACCCTTAAGTTCTTCATTGAACCAATTTGTGCCCACATAAATTTTATTTCCTTTTAGTCCTGCATAGTTCATCACATCTTCATCTTGACTACTTAAAGTTTTCATATAAGAAGTTTTTGATGAAGTAGGACTGTCAGAAGTACTCTTATCATAAATCCAAAATGCAATCCCTATCATTATGACAATGGCAATTAAAATTGCAAATGTTACAAAGAGGTATAGGAACAATCCGCCTAGATAAACATATATAAAGCAATTCTAAGACCAGATTTAACTCCAGAATGTTTTATGCTGTTAGTCCATTCTTTTACTTTTAATGCTATCCATAAAAAAGGGCGAGTTAAAAACTTATTGAATTTACTGCTGGAAGGAGTAATTTTTTGTTTACGATAAGACAACCAATTTTGAAATTTATCAACATTATTATCAATCGTTGGATTATTTAATAATGCAATAATAATTCCAATTATAAATGGAGAAAAAAGTATTAGATATTCCATACCTAAGTCCTTTATAAAACGGGGGAATAAAATTATTTTATTCCCCCAGTGGTAATTAAAAAAATTATTTTTCTGGTTCAATCATTTCTAGACTATCGCAATCAACCCTAACACAATTGACTTGACGAACCATATCATCGGCATCACATTCATAGCAACCGGTTGGTGTTTTTGCGTACCAAGAAACTGTCGAAACTCCTCTTTTAACATTAGGGCACCTCTAAAAACTACATTTCTGGATGCGGCGATTTGATAAAACATCTCCCATGGTTCTCTTAAAACCAAAATTTATCCCTTAGTTTTATTGAATGCTGCTATTAAACGGTTTGTAAAGAAAAATTCTTTGACAATGTCATAGATTTTAACGCTTCCGGGCATAGCTATTCCATGGCAACAACTATTTTCAACTGAACACAACGACAAATATTGTATGTCAGATTCATCATACCAATTTTTGCTCTGGCT
>JAMCWE010000131.1 GCA_023475265.1 Bacteroidota bacterium | reverse complement strand
AAGGAAGAGAATATTTCAAAGGAATTCACCGAAGAAGATCTTGAGAATGTACTTCATCACGCTTGCCCCGGCGCCGGCGCTTGCGGTGGAATGTACACTGCTAACACAATGGCATCCGCAATTGAAACTTTGGGAATGAGTCTTCCTTACAGCTCTTCTTGCCCGGCAAACAGTGAACAGAAAATAAAAGAATGTTATGATGCCGGTAAAGCAATTCTTAATCTTATGGAAGAAGATTTGAAGCCGAGAGACATAATGACTAAAAAAGCATTTGAAAACGCCATCACTATTGTAATAGCTCTGGGAGGCTCTACAAATGCTGCGCTGCATCTAATCGCGATGGCAAAAGCCGCCGGTGTAAAGCTAACTTTAAAAGATTTCCAGGATATTTCCAACCGCACTCCTTACATTGCAGATTTGAAACCGAGCGGAAAATATTTAATGGAAGATTTATACGAGATCGGCGGAGTACCGGCAGTTCAAAAACTTTTATTGAAAGAAGGATTGCTCGACGGCAACTGCATAACAGTTACAGGAAAAACTCTTGGAGAAAATATCGAAAGCCTTCCCGGTTTGAAGGAAGGACAGAAAATAATTTTCCCTTTAAGCAATCCGATAAAAAAAACAGGACATCTTCAGGTTCTTTACGGCAACCTTGCTGAAGAAGGAGCGGTTGCCAAGATAACCGGCAAAGAAGGATTGAAGTTTTCCGGTCCCGCAAAAGTTTATAACTCTGAGGAAGAAACATTAAAAGCAATTGAGAAAAAAGAACTGGCTGCAGGAGATGTTGTAGTAATCCGTTATGAAGGACCTAAAGGCGGTCCTGGAATGCGCGAGATGCTGGAAGTAACCGCCGCAATTATGGGCGCAGGCTTAGGCAAGAGTGTAGCACTAATAACCGATGGAAGATTCTCGGGTGGAACTCATGGGTTTGTAGTTGGGCATATAACTCCGGAAGCTCAAACGGGCGGCAACCTGGCATTGGTTGAAAACGGAGATGTAATTACAATCGATGCCGAGAAAAATATTTTATCGGTTGATGTTTCGGATAAAGTTCTATCCGAACGGAGAAGTAAATGGAAACAGCCGCCGTTCAAAGCGACAAACGGAATTCTTTTTAAATATATTAAGAGCGTTTCCACTGCCAGCGAAGGCTGCGTTACCGACGAGCAGAACTAAAACGCATGGATGTATGAATGCATGTCTGCATGAACTTTAATTCATGCAGACATGTAATTACGCTATTAATTAAAACTATAGCATTCTTCAAAAAAATACTTCTACCTAAAAATAAATTTATCTTTTCTATCATTTCCCTTTTAGCTTAGAACTTCTTAGTTTATGCCAGGCATTTTAACACAGTAAAGGAGGATATTATGAGTGGTGCTGGTAAATTCTTAATAGTTATTGTTGTTATTATAATCGCTGCAATCCTGATTACAATTAATATCGGCGATAGCAGCAAGAATAAAGAGCTAAAACTCATCGAAGAGTATAAGCAATCTCTCTTCAAAGTTGATAAAGATTTTTATTTAACTTCAACTCAGAAAGGAACAGGGCAGGCATTTATAGATTTTGCAGATGACAGCGTAATTCTTTTAAGGCAGCAGCAATTTCCAATCATAGGAAAGACCGAACTTGCAAAACATTACCTTAACCATGAAAATGAAAAGTCTCCTTTGATGTGGGAACCTATAAAAGCAGAAGTATCTCCCGATGGTCAACTTGGTTTTACATTTGGGAAATGGAAGTATAATGAGATTGATAAGACAGGCAAAGAAATTTCTTCTTATGGAAATTATGTTACGATCTGGAAGAAACAAATTGACGGAAGCTGGAAATATGTTTTAGACGGCGGCAGCACTACCCCTGCGCCTAATTCTCAACGGTAGATAGTAAAAAAAATCCGGTCTTAAGCATGAATAAAATCTCCCGGGGAAATTGTTTTCATTTGTTGTCCAATCCTAGGATCTTTAGTAATTTGCTATGAGCTTCTTCCGGGAGTTCAACATTATATTTCTGATAAAAATCAATTGTCTTTTCAACTGATTTAAAATATTTAGTACAATCTGGACATCCGTCTAAATGGCTTTTTATCTCAACGCATTTTGGTGAGTCTAAGTCTTCTCCAAGACTTTCGCAAATATGACTCATAACATCTTTACAAGTAATATTTTCAATTTTCATTTTTCAAATGCCTTATTAATTTCTTTTCTTAAAAAAGCTCTTGCTCTATGCAATCTTGATTTAACAGCAGGTACAGAAAGTTCGGTAATTTTTCCGGTTTCTTCAGTTGACAATCCTTCAACATCTCTTAATAAAAATACAACCCGATAATCCGGTGCAAGCTTTTGAATAGCTGAGTCTAGAATTTTTTTCAGTTCATCATTTTCAACAACATTCGATGGAAGAGTTTCCCAGCCGGCAGCATAACTTTTATCATATAGTCCGTTTTCTTCATCGATTGTAACATATTCATATTTTCTTTTTCTCGCTTCCATCAAGCAATGGTTGGCAACAATTCTGTACAGCCAGGTGGATAATTTTGATTTCCCGTCGAATTGATGTAGCGATTTAACCATGCTGAGAAAAGTTTCCTGCATAATATTTTCAGCTTTTTCAGGATCACGGCAAATTTTGAAAGCAAAATTATAAACTGTCTTTTCAAAAGATTTTACCAGCTCTGTCATTGCTTTTCTATCGCCGTTTTTCGCTGCTTCAACTAAATTCTGCTCGTCCATGTGATGCAAATTTCCAAATTAAGGTTCAAAAATTAAGCGACACAAAATAAGTCTATTTTTCAAATAAATTCAATCTGACTAATCTGATTAACTAATCCTTTAATTCAAGACTCATCCAAAGATACCAGCAAGCAATTGAGTTGTAAGGTTCCCAACAATTTTGTTTTGAAATCATTTTAATTTTTTTTTCGTTTGGTACGTTCTTCAACTTATATACATTCATTATTGCTCGCTTCAATCCAAGATCACCAACCGGTAAAATATTTAATCTGCCTAAAGTAAAAATTAGAAACATATGAACTGTCCATTCACCGATTCCTTTTACCCTGGTTAATATTTCAATTATTTCTTCATCCGATTTTTTCCCAAGCCCTTTGAAATTAATTTCACCCGCAAGGATTTTTTCTGAAAGATCTTTAACATATTTTGCCTTTGCATTTGATAACCCTAAACCTCTCAATACATCATGAGAAGTATTTATAATTATTTCCGGCAAAGGTTTGTTTTCAAAATGTGTTAGAAATTTTTTATAAATAGAGGCCGCTGCACTTATAGAAAGCTGCTGCTGAATTATAGATCGCAAAAGCATTTCGTAATAATTTCGTTTGGGTTTAATGGAACATTTTTCTGACCGATCAATTATTGCGGCAAGCTTTTTATCCATATTTTTTATATGGATAATGCCGTTTTCTATTTCTAAATATTTCATTATAATTATGATGTTCAAATATTAATGTAATCAAATATAATTGAAAACAATGTCACAATACAAAGACATCGGTCCTCTAATAAATAATAAATTGTTTGATGGTGTAAACGCAAGTTCAATGAAGTTTAATCTGCACCAAAATAATTTTCTTACGTTTAGAGAAGGTGATGTTATTTTCCAAGCCAATGACAACAGCGAGAATATTTTTCTAATCGTTGACGGGGAAGTAAAACTAAAAATTCCAAATGCATTAGGAAGTGCAATTATATATCGAAAAGGCAAAAACGATTTTTTTGGTGAGATGGAATTATCAGAAAAAACTCCGAGAAAATCATCTGCAGTTGCAAATACTGATTGTGTCATTTACAGCTTATCTCGAAAAGAATTGTATGAAATTTTATCCATGAATAAAACCCTGAAAAAAAATATTTATCCTGATGAAATTGATGAAGTAAATGAACCCGCAAATTATACCGAAGAGACATTAAGTTTCCAAAATTTTGAATCTAAAGAATCGACAGACAACCAAATATCCGATGAGCATCTTGAGAAAGAATCTGAATTCATTAATGAGGAGACTGACTTTACAATTGAAAATGTAACTGATGATGAAATCAAAACCGATGAATTAACTGATTCACTCCAAGAGCAAGAAAATATAATCAACGAAGAAAATGATATTTTGAAAGATGAGAATTCAATGGATTATTCGGATAAACTTGAAGAAGAAATTAATTTCTCTTTTAACTTTGAAGAATCCGATTTAAATGATGATTTGAGCTCTGAAGAAATTTTACCTGCTGTTGAAGAAACAATTGAAAATGATTATTTAGCTGATCAGAAATTTGATGACTTAGAGAACTCATCTCAATTTGAAATAAAGGAAGAAGAAATTGATTATCAAAAAATATTAGAAGTTGTTAGAAAAATATACGGACACACAGATCTTGAAAAGGCGGTTCATTCAATAACCGGGGCATTGTTTGAGTTGTTCGATGCTCAAATCGTCCGAATTTTTTTAATGAACAAAGATCAGAATGAGTTATGGTCGTTTCCATTCATGGAAAACGTTAATGAAATTCGGTATATAAAAATTGGAGAAGGTTTATTAAGCAATTGCGCAACTAACGGCGAAATAATTAATCTGATTAATCCGGCGAGCAATCCTACTTTTAATAAGCAAATAGATTCCATTGAATATATTGACGATGAAGATATTTTGTTATTTCCAATAAAAAATAAGAACGGTGAGATCGTTTGTATTATACAAATGATTAATAGCGGTAAAGGCGAATTTACAAAAAATGATATAATGATTCTTTCACAAATTGAGGAAGATATATCAACCTCAATTGAAAATTTCAGAGCCATAAATTTAGAATCAAACAGAGCTGCGCAAGAAGATACGCAACAACAAATTGAAGAAGCTTTGCCTGAAAATTCTTTTACTGATCAGTTAATAAATTGGAACAAAGCAACTGGATTTATAATCGATGATGTAAAATCTCTTTTGTCTTTGATAAAACGTTATTCGGATTTTATTAAAAAGAAAAGTGAAATTAAAGAAGTTAAAGAGGCAAGCGATTTTATAAAAGAGCAAGCTAATTCAGCAATAAGATATTCCGAAATAATATCGGATTACATCAATGGAAAAATTTCACTTAAAAAAGAAATCTTGAATTTAAATTCTATCTTGGATGAATTACTCGAAACGCTTGCTGAATATGTCGAATCCAAAGATGTAAAACTTTATAAAAAATATAACGCCGATGCCTTTATTAAAGTAGACCAATTTACTTTTTATTTTGTTTGTTTTCAATTAACTAAAAATGCTTGCGAAGCAATGCCAGCGGGAGGGAATTTATACATTGTCACAAACAAAAAAAATGATTCGATAACTATTGAATTTCGTGATACTGGGAAAGGGATTGATAAAGAAATTCAAGAAAAAATATTTGAACCTTATTTTTCATTTGGAAAAGAAAATAAAGCAGGATTGGGATTAGCAATTGCTTCCAAAATAATTGATGAACTTGATGGTAAAATTAATATTGGCCAACTTTCAATGGAAGGTGCTTCAATAATAATTACACTTCCCATAATCAAAATGGATTAAGCCCAATCGATGTGTTAAACTTGATTACTATATTAGGCCCAACCGCTGTAGGAAAAACAAAACTTGCAGCAAAATTGGCATTTGAATTTAATGGGGAAATCATTTCAGCGGATTCACGCCAGGTTTACCGTGGAATGGATATCGGAACCGGTAAAGATCTTAATGATTATTTAGTTGATGGTGAAAAAATTAAATATCACTTAATTGACATTATTGACCCGCAAGATGAGTTCAATCTTTTTCTATTCAAAAAATATTTCAATTCAGCATTCGAAGAAATTAGACAAAAAAATAAATTGCCGTTTCTTGTCGGCGGTACCGGGCTTTATTTAAGCAGCGTTCTTCAAAATTATAAATTATCAGAAGTAAATTTTAACAATAAAAAAATTAAAGAGCTTGATTCAAAAAGTATTGATGAATTGAAATCTATTCTTCTTGCATTAAACCCAAAACTTCATAATACAACTGATTTAATTGATAAGGAAAGGATAATCAAAGCGATCGCAATTGCTCTTGCTGGAAATGAAATCCAAAATGGAAAAATCGAAAGCAGCAAAATAAATTCATTAGTTATAGGTATTATGCCGGAGAGAAACGAAATTAAAAAAAGAATCACTGAAAGATTAAAATACCGGCTTCAAAATGGGATGATAGAAGAAGTAGAAAATTTAATTAAGGATGGAATTGATTTTGAGAAGCTAAATTTCTTCGGGCTTGAATACAGATATATAGGTTTATTTCTCCGGAAAGAAATTAATTATAATGACATGTTTCAAAAACTAAATAGCTCGATTCATAATTTTGCAAAGAGGCAGGTTACGTGGTTTAGAAAAATGGAAAAAGAAGGTGTAGAAATTAATTGGTTAGAAAATCCCGATCACTTAAAAGCAAAAGTTATAATTGAAAAATTTATATCCGATTCAAAATCACTTTCATAATCTTTTTAAATTTATTTTTATCAGTGAACAGCTAAAAAATAAATTACCCGCCAAATGATTTCTCCAAATTCTATAAAAAAGTTACATTTGAAGTCTAAAAATTTAGAGATATGGATTTTAATTTAAACATAACTGATGCATATGCCTCGCTAAGAATAAAAGATTTTAAATGGTTTGTCATTGCACGCTTTTTAATTACTTTTTCAATTCAAATGCAGTCGGTAATTGTTGGATGGCAGATTTATCAAATCACTCATAGCGCTCTATCATTAGGATTGATCGGGCTTTCCGAAGCTATACCATTTCTTAGTATTTCACTTTTTGCCGGACACGTTGCAGATGTTGTAAGCAGAAAAAAAATAATTCTGATTACAAATCTTATCTATTTCTTATGTGCAATTGCGTTACTATTAATTTCTACTTCATACCATTATATTCTCATAGAATATAGTGTAACGCCAATTTATTTTATCATTTTTATTACTGGATTTGCAAGAGGATTTATGTCGCCGGCACAAACCGCTTATGCAGCTCAACTTGTTCCGCGGGAATTATTTGGAAATGCTTCAACATGGAATAGTCTTGCGTGGCAAACTGCCGAAGTAACCGGTCCTGCCGTTGGAGGATTAATTTATGGATTTTCCGGTGTGGGAAATGCTTATGCATTAGTATTTCTTATGAGTGCAATTGCCTTTGTATTTTTTACACTAGTTACTAAAAAACCTTTACCGGAACGCAAGGCCAAAGAATCAATCTGGAAAAGTCTTTCACATGGATTAAAGTTCGTTTTTAATGATCAAATTATTTTAAGTGCAATTACGCTTGATATGTTTGCTGTTTTTTTTGGCGGCGCAGTTTCGATGTTACCAATTTTTGCTGATAAAGTTTTGCATATTGGTGCCAAAGGATTAGGATTCCTTCGCGCTTCTTCTGCAGTTGGTGAAATAATTATGTCAGTAGTTCAAGCGCACTATCCATTATTTAAAAACGCAGGTAGAAATCTTTTATTTTGTGTCTTTGGATTTGGAATTTCAATAATCATGTTTGCGTTGTCTAAAAACTTTTATCTTTCAATATTTCTTCTTCTCTTGAGCGGAATGTTTGATAATGTAAGTGTTGTTATCAGAGCAACTATTATTCAGATTTATACGCCGGACGAAATGCGGGGCCGTGTCTCTGCGGTAAATGGAATATTTATTGGCTCTTCTAATGAACTTGGTTCTTTTGAATCCGGTCTTGCAGCAACTTTAATGGGATTGGTGCCTTCTGTAATTTTCGGCGGAAGCATGACATTAATTGTTGTAGCAGCCATTAAAAGTTTTGCACCTAAATTAAAAAAATTGAAACTATAAAAAGATTCTTTTTAATAAAATAAATTTACAGTTCTTCGGCTTGCTGCTTTGCCATTGATGATAAATACTTATTAAAGATATTAGATTTGGAAATAAACCCACGGTATTTACCATTATCGGTAACTGCTAAATTCCACGTATTATTTTCTTCAAACTTTTCAAGTGCATGGTTTAAGTCTGTACGAATATCTATTGAATGGAAATGTGTACTCATAATTTCATAGGCCAGAATTACATCATAAACATCCGAGTTCAACATGATTTCTCTTATATCGTCCATGGTAATTAAGCCTACGAGCACTTCCTTCTCATCAACAACCGGAAAAATATTTCTTTTGGAATGAATTATTTTGTCCATGATTTCTCTTAAAGTCATATTTGGTTGAATGATGAGAAAATCATTTTCAATTATATCTCTGATTTGAATTTGTCGAATAAACGTTTTTTCTTTTTCCGATCTAAACTTTACTCCTTTTTTAACCAAAGGATCCGTATAAATTGATTCGGCATGAAAATGCCGCGAAATAAAATATGATAAAGCGGTAACTATCATAAAAGGGACAATCAGTTTATACCCGCCTGTAACTTCAGCACCTAAAAAAATTCCTGTTAAAGGTGCATGCATCATGCCGCTTAGAATTCCGGCCATTCCAACTACAATAAAATTTGCGTGATTAAGTTGAGCAACTCCTAGATAGCTCATTAAATGTGCTAGGAAAAAGCCTGTGAAGGCTCCGGAAAAAAGTGAAGGGGCAATCAATCCCCCGTTTCCTCCCGAACTAATTGTTAAAGTTGTAGCTGCTATTTTTGTAATAATAATTATAGCCGCAATAATTATTAATAAAAGATTCTTGTCGATAAAACTTACAATATAATTTGTCGGTAGAATTTTTTCATACTGTCCGGCTAATAAATATTTAACTGAAATATAACCTTCGCCATATAATGGAGGGAATAAAAAAACGAGGAGACACAATAACAATCCGCCGATAAGAATTTTAGAATAATTCTTTTTTAATTTTTCAATATATCCTTCAATAAGAAAAGTCATTTTTATATAATATAACGAAATGATGCCGCACAAAATTCCAAGTATAACATAAAAGGGAACCGCATTAAGCTGCCAACCTTCCGTAACCAAATAAAAAATTTGACCGGAGTATAAAAATCTTGATACAACTGCGGCAGAAGCAGAAGCAATAAGCAAAGGTATAAATGAAGGGATAGAAAACTCAGGCAGTAAAACTTCGATGGCAAAGATAACACCGGCAATCGGGCTGTTAAATATAGCTGAGATTCCCGCTGCCGAACCACAAGCTAATAATATTGTTCTTACCTTATAATTAAATTTAAATCCCTTGGATAAATTTGATCCTATTGCTGCACCGGTAATAACTATTGGCGCTTCAAGACCAGCAGAACCTCCAAAGCCAACAGACAAACCGCTTGTTATATAATGTGAAAATATATCTTCCTTCGGAATATCCGATGCTTTTCTAGCTATTCTAAATATTAAATTTGAAATCCCCTTGCTTAGTTCTCCATTAAAAAATAAAATAATTATCAAAGCAGAAAGAATAATTCCAATCAACGGGAAAAACGGCAGGATAAAACCAATACCAAGATGTTGAAAATATATTTCAGGTTTTTCTTCTAGAAAATGGACAAAGTTTTTTAATACGGCTGAAGCAATACCGGAAAGTATACCTACTACTAAGCTTGATATTATTATGAATGTTCTTAACTCTATTTTTGCATAGAGAAATACAACTAATTTTTTAAAGAATATTTTGAAATTTATTTCAATGTGCTTCAGCAGCCGGTTCATACTATAGCGTAAATAATGGTAAGTAAAGCATCTTCAATAAGATTTCGTTTAATCATGATGCTAAAATAATTTAAATTAAGAAAGAAAACTTGGACTAAGTTATAATTGTGATTTTCATTCCACATTTTTTTAATTAGTAATAAATATTTTTTAGCAAGGATATAAATTTCTGTCATATTAACTTTTCAAGCTTTATGATTTATTTTTACACAATAATTTTATGTTTTTGTCATGATTCCATTTACAGTTAAAAAATATTTAGAAAAATATGCACTAACTTCCTGGAAAATTGAAGCTGCTGAACTTAATCAAATAACGTCCGTAATTGTTGTTCCGGCTATAAGTGAATTTAAAAATATCAAGAAGCTTTTAGATTCTCTTTCGATAAATGATAATAAATATTTTCCTTCAACACTTATTCTTTTCGTAATTAACAATTCTAGTTCTTCGCCGATTGAAGTTAAAGAAGACAATAACAAAAGTTTGGATTTGCTTAGTCGAATAATTAAAAGATTCGACCAGACTAAGGATGAAGTAACTGGTAAAATTATAGCTTCGGGTTTAAGAATCGGTTTGGTTGATGCGGCTTCACCTGGCTATGAGCTTCCGGAAAAAGATGCAGGAGTTGGTTTAGCCCGTAAAATAGGGATGGATTTAGCGCTTACAATTTTTGATTACAAATCAGAAAAGAAAAAAATATTAGTTTGTCTGGATGCTGATTGTACCGTCAAACATAACTACTTAACTGAAATAATAGATAATTTCAACTCTAATAAAATTTCTGCTGCGGTAGTTGGTTATTCTCATTTTACGAATTGTACAGATGAAAATGCCGAAGCTATAGTTTGTTATGAAATTTTTCTAAGATATTACGACCTCGGTTTGTTATTTGCAAATTCACCTTTTGCTTTTCCTACAATTGGTTCCACTATGGTTTGCGATTACGAAGGTTATGTTAACGTTGAAGGTATGAATAAACGAAAAGCCGCAGAAGATTTTTATTTTCTTGAGAAGCTTGCAAAAAATTATTCAATAGAAAAAATTCGAAGTACAACTGTTTATCCTTCTTCGCGCGGTTCATGGCGGGTTCCTTTCGGAACTGGCCAAAGAGTTAACCGCTTTCTTTCAAAAAAACAAAATGAATATTTGTTGTATGATCCAAAAACATTTATGATTTTGAAAGAATGGATGGGGGTATTTATGTCTGACAGTATTCTTACAGAAGATTTGCTTCTCGCAAGTGCAAAGGAAATCGATTTGAGATTGAATGAATTTTTAGTCCAACAAAAATTTCAAGAAGATTGGAAAAAAATCTTAGCAAATTCTAAAACGATTGAACAAATCAATCGTCAGAAGAAAAATTGGTTTGATGGATTTAGAACACTGAAACTAATTCATTATCTTCGAGACACTGATTATCCTTTAATGAATATGTTTGATGCAATTGATAAATTATTTGAAATGATGGAAACTTCTTCGTCATACGATTTAACAAAACTTTATGTAAAACGGAAAGACCACTCGATTCCAGCTATCGATATTCAGATGGAATACTTAACTTTGCTTAGAAATTATTTTTGATGATAAAATGATAATAAAAACCAGTCTTGATGAAATTCAAAATTATTTGGTTGATGCTTCCAACTTTAAAGGGTTTTGCGATGCAGTTTACTTTCCTCAAAACGAAATAGAAATTTCTGAAATTTTAAAAGAAGCTAACAATAAAAAAATCATGGTTACCGTTTCAGGCAATGGAACCGGACTTACAGGCGCAAGAGTTCCACAAGGAGGAATTGTTATCTCTACCGAAAAGTTAAATCAAATAATTGAAATCAATCCGAAAGAATTTTATGCTATCGTTGAACCGGGAGTTATATTGTCAGAATTCCAGGAACAAGCGAGAGAAAAGAATCTTTTATATCCTCCCGATCCAACTGAAAAAAATTGTTTTATAGGTGGAACTGTTGCAACGAATGCTTCCGGTGAAAAAACTTTTAAATATGGATCAACGCGAGAATATGTTCTTGAATTAGATGTAATTCTTCCTGATGGTGATAAATTGAAGTTAGTAAGAGGCGCTAACAAAGCCGATGGCTTCAATTTGAATTTAAAAACGGATGCCGCAAAAGATTTAAATATATTTTTACCAGACTTCAAAATGCCTTCAACAAAAAATGCAGCGGGATATTTTTGTAAAAAGGATATGGATGCAATTGATTTATTCATTGGTTCGGAAGGAACTCTTGGAATAATTACCAAAATAAAATTAAGACTTGTACCGCAGCCTGAAAAATTAATTTCATGCGTCGTCTTTTTTGAAAATGAATTTAATGCATTTAAATATATCGAGAAAGCTAGAGACATTTCACTAAATACAAAGCTTCGTTCAGACCCTAGATGCATAGAGGCATTAGCGCTGGAGTTTTTTGATGAGCGAGCATTGAATTTTTTAAGAAATGATTATCCTCAAATTCCTGAAAATGCAAAATCTGCAGTTTGGTTCGAACAGGAAGTTACGCATCAAAATGAAGAAATGTTTTTTGATAGCTGGATGGATTTAATCAAAGAATTTCACGGTGATGAAGAAAATACATGGTTTGCTTTTTCAGAAGAAGACAAAAAAAAGATTCAAGGATTTCGTCATTCGATTTCTGCCAAAATAAATGAATACATAACAAGAAATAATTTTAGAAAACTTGGGACTGATGCTGCTGTTCCAAATGATTGTTTTGAAGAATTTTATTCTTATGCGAAAGAACTTGTTGAAAAGAATGAAATAGATTTCGTTATATATGGACATGCGGGAAATTCACATATTCATTTAAATATGCTGCCAAAGAATGAATCCGAATTTGAAACCGGTAAAAATCTATATTCATTGATTTGTAAAAAGGCAGTGGAACTTGGCGGAACTGTTTCAGCTGAACATGGAATTGGTAAAGTAAAGACAGATTATTTTTTAATGATGTATGGCGAAGAAACGGTTAACAAAATGTTAGATTTAAAAAAAATTTTTGATCCTAATTTGATTTTAGGGAAAGGAAATATTTTTAAATCATGAGAAAATATTTTACTACAAAGAGAACCAATCAGAAGTAAAAATCTTTTACTTCAACTTCCATCGCTTCCGGATCATGCTTATGTAAAAAGCTGATAAATTCCTTTGCAAAAACTTTATCCTTATTTTTCTTCTTAAATTTCTCAACCAGCTCTTCCAGTTTATGATGATCTAGTGAACTGTTGAGATAATGTTTTTCTTCATGATCGTCGAAGAATCTGTAGATGATATATTTTTTTTTCATTTGTCTATCCCCGGATTTTAAATTAAAATTGAATCGGCGTGAAGTACGTCCGAATATAATTCATTCTTAATAGATTCGTAATTTTTTCTTGCTTTTGCCAGTGAATCCAAAATGTATCTTCTTGCAGTAAAAACTTTTTTCTGATCAACATTTGCTTCATTCAATAACAAAAATCCTATATAAATATAAGCATATATTTCAACAAGGTCTTTTGCTGCAACATCTTGAAAGCTTGTATCTTTTTTGTCCTTTACATATTTGATGCAGTCTTTATACAGTTCGCGAATTTCTTTTAAGCTATCCAGAAGCTTTTCTAAACTTCCCTTATATTCCTTTTTTTCCTGCAGATCGAAATATTCGGCAAAGACATCATTGATAGCGCCGCCGGCAGCTGCTACAATCTGCATCTGCGAAGTTCCTTCATAAATATTTGTAATGCGCGCATCTCTAGATAATCTTTCTACTGCAAATTCTTTCATATAACCTGTACCGCCGTGAATCTGCAGTGCATCATAAGTAATTTTATTTGCCGATTCACTTAATAAATATTTTGTAAGCGGAGTTAAGAATGTTACAATTTTTGTGGCTTCTTTCAACTTTTCATTTTCTTCGGCAAAAGGTTTTTTTAATGCTTTGAGCAGATCAACTCGCTCTTCATATTTTTCCTTTTTGTCTAACCATACCGAAGTTGAATAAAACAAAGAACGATTTGCTTCAAGAGCAACTTTCATATCAATCAACATGTTGGAAATAACAGGCAAATAATAAATCGGTTTTCCAAACTGTTCTCTTGCCTTTGCATATCTTAGAGCTTCTTCATAAGCCTGCTGAGAAATGCCAAGTGATTGAGCACCAATGCCGACTCTAGCTCGATTCATTAAGTATATAACGTACTTCAACAAACCAAATCTTCGTTGACCAACTAATTGCGCCGGCGTATCATTAAATTGAAGCTCGCAAGTTGGTGAGCCGTGAATTCCAAGCTTATGTTCAATTCTTCTTACTTTAATTGTTTCATCGCCGTAGCAAACAAACATGCTTAGTCCGCGGGCATCTTTAGTTCCAGGTTCTGTTCTTGCTAGAACGAGCAGAACTTCTCCATTACCATTTGTAATGAATCTTTTTACTCCGCGCAAAAACCATTTCCCTTTTTCATCTTGATATGCGCTCAGCTTAACGGCTTGAAGATCTGATCCTGCATCCGGTTCAGTTAATGCCATAGCGCCAGTATATTTTCCAGTTGAAAAACCTGGAAGAAATTCTTCTTTCTGATTATCATCTGCAAACTGTGCTATGGTTTTACCAATATCCT
Organism: Bacteroidota bacterium; assembly: GCA_023475265.1. Taxonomy (GTDB): domain Bacteria; phylum Bacteroidota; class Ignavibacteria; order Ignavibacteriales; family Ignavibacteriaceae; genus FEN-1297. The sequence goes on along the minus strand of JAMCWE010000131.1, from coordinate 4,463 downwards.
GCAAACCGAATAGATTCATTAAAGATGCATCAGCACGCGAGATCATTTCTACAGCCATCATATAAATTGTGGTAGGGAAATTTAATCCGCCGTACTCACGCGGAAGAATCATCCCCATCAATTCAGCTTTTGAAAGCAAATCTAAAGCTTCGCGCGTACCTTTGGCATATGTTACTTTTCCATCTTTAAATTCAGCTCCTTCTTCATCAATTGAAGAAGATCTTGGCTGAATATAATTTGCCGCGATGTCTCCGACAATCTCCAAAATCTTTTTATAATTTTCTTTAGCATCTTCATAATTGATTGGAGCGTAATCAAACTTGTCGGCTTGTTTATAATTTTCTTCTGTCAGGTCAACAATTTCTTTTAAATCTAATTTTTCAAATTGATAAAGAAGATCATGGTTCTCTAAAAAATAATTAGCCATAATATTATCTCAATTTTTGCTTGAATACATTTACGAACATCGGAATTATCTGCATTGCGTCTCCGACAATTCCATAATGTGCAACTCCAAATATTGGCGCATCGGGATCGGTGTTGATTGCAATAATTTTATTCGATTCTTTCATTCCGGCTCTATGCTGAATTGCGCCGGAGATCCCGCAGGCAATATAAAGCTTCGGCCTTACTGTTACTCCTGTTTGACCAACCTGACGATCAACACTGACAAATCCGGCATCCACAGCAGCGCGCGAACCTGCAACTTCTCCGCCAATAGTTGAAGCCAATTCATGAATGAGTTTGAAATTTTCTTTTGTTCCCATTCCATAACCACCGGATACAATAATCGGTGCACCTTTCAAATTAACTTTATTTTCTTGTCGATGCTGTTCAATTATTTTAATTAATTCATCAACATCGTTTGGAGCATAAGGAATGTTTGTAATTTTTCCGTTAACAGGAATCGGAAGCGGTTCTAACCTCATTACCCCTTCTCTTACTGTCGCCATTTGTATTTCAACATCAGGAGTAATAATGGTAGCGATGATATTTCCACCGAACGCCGGACGAATTTGAAGTAGAAGATCTTCATAATCTTTCTTTAAATATTTTACAGTGGAAATTTGAAGATCGGTACAATCAGCAGTGAGACCGCTTTTTGTGTGCGAAGCAACTCGCGGAGCTAAGTCTCTTCCAATTACAGTTGCACCGAACAGCAAAACTCTTGGTTTATAATTCTCAACCAGCTCTGTTAAGATTCGGCTGTAAGGCAGAGTTCGAAAATGTTCAAGCTCCGGATGATCGACTACAAATGTTTCTGTTGAACCGAATTTAAAAGTTTCTTCAGCTAGTGATTTTACTTTTGAGCCGATGACAACAGCTTTCAAATTACTTTTTAAATTCTCCGCTAACTTTCTTCCTTTGGATAAAAGCTCAAAGCTAACATCGGCAGGTTTACCATTGCGCTGTTCAATAAATACCCAAACGTCTTTGTTCATAGTCCCCATAAATTTTAACCTAAAATATGATCTTCCATTAATTTATCAATTAAGTAACTAACCCCGTTTTTATTCGGCTCAATCATTTCATGATTGCCGCCTGCTAAAACTACAGATTCAATTTTGTGAACTTTTGTCGGTGAGCCATGAACTCCGCATCTTTCTTCGTCAAGTTTAAGATCATCCATCGTTAGCGTTTGTATATAAAGCTTCTTTGTTTGATATTCATCTTTTAATTGATCGATATAAAGAAGTGAGTTCCCTTCTGTTAATTTCTCCAATTCCATTAATGTCTTTGCATTTTTATAAGCCATAATTCGCTTGGCTTTGTATGGTCTTGGAAATGCCGCATCCTTAAGAACTGTTAATAAAACCGGAAGTGTGGCTTCGAGAATTTCAAATCCGCCGTCAATCTTTCGCTTAACTTTTACTTTTGAATTTGAAACTTCAAGAACTTCTTCAACATAAGTAATTTGAGGAATGTTTAATTTCTCTGCTGTCTGCGGTCCAACCTGTGCAGTATCGCCGTCAATTGCCTGCCTGCCGGCAAAGACAAAATCATACTTGCCTATTTTTTTTATTGCTTCGGAAAGTACATAAGAAGTTGCAAGAGTATCTGCACCGGCAAATTTTCTATCGCTGATTAGAATTGCTTCATCAGCTCCCATGAATAGACATTCTCTTAAAACATCAGATGCACGCGGCGGGCCCATCGTTATTACGGATACACTTCCTCCGTAAGAATCTTTAATCTGCAATGCAAGCTCTAAAGCAACTCTGTCTTCATGATTGAATATTGCCGGAAGCTTAGCCCTATTGACCGTTCCGTCCTCTTTCATTACCTGACCGGAAATATTTGCAGTGTCAGGAACCTGCTTTACCATTACTATACTATGTAACCCCATATCAACCCACAATTTTTAACGAAGCAAAATTACTAAAAATCTTTGTTGATTAACAAATCTTTTTATCCAAAAAATATAAATGTTGTCTATTTACCATGATTATAATAATTTACAATTGAATTAAATTTAAACGGGGTTTATTTATTATGAAGATTCGATTACATCCGATTTTAATTTCTATTCTTTTCTATTCTTCGATTTTATATTCACAAGAAAGTACATTTCAAAAAATTTTGATGATGACTAATTCTGTATCAGAAAATAATTTAATTAGTCATATCAAAAATTTAGAAAATGCCGGCGGATATTTTAGTCGAGTTAATTTTACTCCTGGTAATGATAGTGCTGCAGTCTATATTAAAAATTCATTTCTTCTAATTCCCAAGCTTTCTAAAGTTGAGCTTGATACATTTTTCATTCCATCCGCTTCGTCACCTTATAATTCAAAACCAATATTTAATATCGTAGCAACCATAAAAGGTAAAGGAGATTCAACCGGAATTTATATTATTGGCGCTCACTACGATTGCTCTGCAAGCAGAATAGGAAGTACAACTTGGAATAATCAATGGAAAACAATCAAAGCTCCTGGTGCAGATGATAACGCAACAGGAGTCGCCGCAATTTTGGAAATTGCAAGAATACTAACCGATACTACAATCAATTTTACTTCAGATTACACAATTAAATTAATTGCATTTGGTGCCGAAGAATCAGGACCGGCTTATTCTCACGCTGGCAGCCATCCCGGAAGTTCGCATTATGCAAGTTTAGCTAAACAAAGAAAAGAAAAAATCCTAGGAATGTTTTCTGTAGATATGATCGGTTATAATAGATCTTATGATTATACTGCGTTGGTCTCGGATAATAATTCTCAGTGGCTTGGAGAAAAACTTGTTGATGCCAATAATCTATATTCAATAGGTTTGAAAATTAATTCCTCTCCATTTCCTCAAGCCAATTACAGCGACCATCAATCTTTCTGGAATGAAGGTTACCGAGGAATTTTATTAATTGAAAATGCGCCTCCATGGAATGACAGCGTTTTTTACAAAGCCAATCCGTATTACCATACTTCTTATGATACGCTTGGAACGGTTAATATTCAACTAGTAAAAAAAGTAACTCAATTAACATTGGCTACCACAGCTTCATTAGGAGCTAGGCTTACTGACGTTTATCATGAGGAACAACTAAATCTATCAAAAGATTTTTATCTTTCGCAGAATTACCCCAATCCATTTAATCCTTCAACTACTATAAATTATCAAATTCATGAAACTGGATTTGTGAAATTAAAAGTTTATGACATTCTTGGAAATCTTATTGCGACAATTGTAAATCAAGTGCAAAGTGCCGGCAGATATTCAGTATTATTCGAGTCTCATCAATATAACAACAGCAAAATTTTATCCTGCGGAGTTTATATTTATCAATTACAAACCGGAAATATAATTTCGACAAAGAAAATGATTTTGATGAAATGACAGTTTATAACTCGTCATTTCAAATATATATTTCAATTCTAAACTTTCTTCATTCAAATATTTAGAATCCATTTAAATTTTTTATTATCATACTGATAGTTGAATTTTATTTTTAATTTGAATTCATATTTATAATCATAATTTAAAGGCTTATAGATGGGAACAAGAAAAGCATATATTAAACAAATTAAAGGGATTACTTTTGCTGGCAAAACTGATTCGAACCATTGGGTAACGATGGATGGGCCGGAAGATTTTGGCGGAAGCAATGCAGGCATTAGACCAAAGGAATTAATTTTAATCAGCTTGGGCGGCTGCACCGGCAGCGATGTTGTTTCAATACTTTCTAAAAAGCGAGTTAAGGTTGATGATTTCGAAATGAATATTAACGCCGAAGTTGCTGAAACGCATCCGCAAGTATTTACGAGTATTCATATTGAATTTGTTTTTTACGGCAAGAACATCGATCCGAAAGATGTGGAAAGAGCAATCGAACTTTCGCAAACAAAATATTGCAGCGTTACGGCAATGTTAGAAAAATCCGTAAAAATAACTCATTCATTTAAAATAGAGCAAGAGAAAAAAAATTAAAGCAAAAATTTTTTTTATTGCATTAAAATTTTAATTTC
>JAMCWE010000175.1 GCA_023475265.1 Bacteroidota bacterium | reverse complement strand
GTTTCTTTTGACAGTCTCTCGGCATTTGCTCTTAGCTTTTCACGGTATGGTTCTGCAAATTTTGGATAGTCAAATATGCGTATCCCTTTTGTATATAAATATCTTGTCATTCCCTCTGCATAGCATAGACCAGGTAATGTACCGGTAAATATTAACCGGTCATAACAGCCGAGGCTTCCGGCTATTTTTTCTTTGTAGCGCTCCGTTAGCAATTCCATCGCTTATCCTTTTTTTGCAAAGATAATCTTTTTTTACCTCTTTGGGTCTGGCTTGTCCAGGTTAGGTTCAATGTAATTAAGCCGGAGAACTATATGCCTATACCAAGATTAGAAAAGAGACGAATTCGGAAATTACTATCTTCAGTGGTATTGGAAGTAGCAAATAAGTTCGATGGAGTTTCAGCTTTTGAAGTAAGTATAAAAGCAAAGGGTAATGCTTAATGGGCGCAATTTTTATAATAAAATAGAAAGGAATCTATTATGAACCTTGGTGGTTTTTCGTGGAAACGTCTTTTGGGTCTGTCAGCTTTTAAGTCTCATATATCAAGGAAGATCGGAATTCCGTTAACGCGAAATGGTTTATATCAGAAACTAGGCCGGATGATATTGAGGTCAAGCTGTTTAACTATACCGGTGATGATATTGTTGATATTAGCAGCAAAGTTAATGAAATATATTTTTATATTTGCCAAATTTTTTTAAAAAATTTTATCCAAATCCAAAACGTAACAAAGCCTAACCTATTATCAGAGGTACCGGGGGTTATCAAAATAGACGTCAAGCGAAGACAGCACTGGGTCCTGTTGAGACTCATTTTCGGATTGGACCCTTTTCAAACGTTTCGAGCCACCGGGGGTCTCTGAAAATAAACTAATTAAAATTACACAACCCGATTCTCTTTATTGAAGATCGGGCATTTTTTATTTAATCCAATCAATGGAGGTTTACTATGAGTTCAGTAAGTTCTGCCCAGTTGAAGAAAGTTTCATCTAATCCAGTTGAAACTAATGTTTCCCAAGGTTCTTATCATCCGTTCTTTTTTGATATGCCGGAATACGGACTATCACGAGTAGAATTAAATTCACGTTTTTTCAACAGTGAGGATGTAGAGAAGTTGATGCTTCAAGGGAATTTCTCATTCGCGTATCTGCGTGAAGATAAATTACGAACAGTTGATGTATATAATAAAGATGGAGAGAAGCTACAGTTCCAAAGGTTCCAAGAGTTCCTTGATTTTTTCGGTATACATATCCGGTCTAAGAATCTATTTAAAACCGGTAAGTATTTATCGCGAGTATTTAGACCAATTAAATATGGCAGCTTCTTTAAAGGACTCGATGTTTTTATCAACGATAATCCAAGATATTCGGGAAAGGTAACAGATGGTATTTCGTTAATATCAGTTGAACTTGCAAAGTCTCTTGGATGGGAGAACGTTGAGGAAAGTATGTCGGCACAATTCACTTTGTTTTTCTCTAAAGGTCTAGTTAAAGGTCATTGTGTAGTAAGCAGTAAGATAAAACATGATATAATCATTTATGGGGATGAAAATATAAAAGAGGAGATAACATTAAACAACGGTTATGAATACTTAACTCTTGAACCTGTGAAATTAGATGAGAGTTTACGCTTTGATATTCAGTCAATGCTTAATCTATGGAATTTGTTCGGCGCGGAACAGTTCTTATCTTGGAGTTATACTGGAATGCAAAGTTTTAAGGAAGATCTTTTTGCCGGCAGACTGATTAACTGGCTTGATAACTTTGATGATATCGATAAGGATGAATACGATAACGAGCAGTGGACGTTGAGAAAGGCAATTTGGTCGAAGGTTGATTACACCAAATATCCTGGACTTATTCGTCTAGCCTGGACGATGATGAGAAATAGCATATTACGTTACGCAGATAATAATCATGGTCAACCAGCATTTAGAATTCCAGTGCCAAATGGTAAGAGAGCGTATATTCGTGTTGACTTACGCAACCACGATAAGGATGGGAACTTTAATTCATCGGTTGCTGAAGGTTGTGTTGAGTTAGATAGGTATGGCAATTTATGGATACATGAAAATGATATAGAAGAGTTTATGAATGTAAAGGGCGGAGCTGACCAAGATGATTCTGTAGCAATCATTCCAATTGAAGATGGTAAGGCAGTTATTTATAGAAATCCCAACCAGTATGGCGAGTACGGTATTCATAAAATAGTAGGTAAGGATATAGAACTTGAGCATGGGGCAAGAATTATTGGAGATGTGCAGGTAAAAGAAATAACGGGAAAGGAATCTTCCGCCCGGGATGTTTTTTCTTCATCTGGAAATACTCTATTAGATTCATTCTTAAGAGCTCAAGAATCAGTGGCGGAATATTTCATCGAGTATAACATCCAGAATCTAATCCGCACATACAGCAAAATATGCGAGAACACAGCTTCTATTGGTGTTGCCGCCAATGCTGAGATGATTAGGTCAGCAATTGGAATAACTAAACCTAAACTGTCAACCAAACTGTTGAAGCAGTTCAATTGGAATCTTGAAAGAATAATTGACGCAACTGTAAAAGACGGTATTGATGCTAAAGACGATATGGCAGCAGTGCAAGGTTTATTCCAGTATGTAGTAGAGAATAATGTGAGAGTCCCTAAATCTCTGCTCAGTAGATTCCCGGAGAAAATGCAAAACAATATATCAATTGAGTCAAAACACCCAATGGACTTGCTATTGGACGCAATCAAGATTTTGATTGATAGAATAGATGTGGAAATATTAGGTCGTGGTTCTGCTTCAAAAGGTAATCGTATTCCCGGTATGATAGATAGAATTGATACGCCGATAATTGAATTAGGGCTGTTGGCTATAAATAATCCATTGTATGATGCTGCTATTGGCTTGCTTAAAGGTTATAACCGCGATATTGCAATTATGCTGGAGACAACTAAGAATGTGGATAATGCAGAGCTTATCCGGAAAGAGAAAATTGAAGCAATACAAACAAAGCTGCTGAAAAAATTGTCTGTTTATTCACTTGGTGATAGACAGTTGATTGTTAACGTTTTTGCTTATGAAATATATAAGAGTTCTTCTTCGGTTCATGATTCTATACTTTGGATTGGTGATAAAGGAAATAATAGAGGTACAACATCTGATATGATTGAGATGCTTGCTAATGTTGGGCTTGCTTATCATATAAAGAAGAATGGTAGTGTTACTCGTTATGCTGAATTAACAGAAGTGATTTCTGAATTAAAGCAGATACGCGTATGGTCTAAAGAAGAATTACGCGCGGATATTTTTTCTTCTGCATCCGAGATAATGGTTGATGATAAATCAGTATTGATTAACGATAAGATTCTTAATCTTGGTGATGAATGCAAAATTACTAGCGGTAGCTATAAGATTAAAAATGTTGTTCAGTCTGTAAGTAGAAAGAATAACAGTCGTTTTCTAAAGAATAGTATAACAGTCTATCTTTTTTAAAAAGAAGAGTGAGAATTTACCTACCAATTTATTTTTCGTAAAACCAATCTGTTTACCAACTAGACAATACACACAGCATTAGCTCCGACAAAGCAGCCTCCGTCTGCTTCAGCTCCGCTTTGCTTCCGGCAAGGCTTCCAGCCTAAGTCTTGATAATTAAAGATTAATTTAGAATAATTAATTTCTTTGTTTCCACAAAATTGCCCGCTTGCATCTCCGCAAAAATAAATTCAGATGTAGCAAGCGATAGGTTAGTTCTAATTAGTTCAGACTCACTTCAGCAGAATCATCTTTTTAACAGCATGAAAAGGACCGGCAGCGAGCTCGTAAAGGTAAACGCCGGATG
>JAMCWE010000097.1 GCA_023475265.1 Bacteroidota bacterium | reverse complement strand
CATTCCCGGATAAATCAGTCGATTTGAAAGAACGCTCGGTTATGGCTAATAACAGCGGCGCAGATGTTTTTATTAGCATTCATCATAACGCGCCGGGTAAAGCTGATGATCATTCGACAGATTATACATCAACTTATTATCACGCCAGAGATACAAATTATGAATATGAACCTTGCAATTATGATTTAGCAAAATATATTCAAAGGGATCTTGCTTATGCAATGAGAAATTCCGGTGGACCGGGTTCTTTCGATGGAACATATTCCGACTATTGGATTTATCCGGGAATGGGTTTTTCTGTTTTGAGGTTAACAAAATTACCGGCTGTACTTGTTGAATGCGGTTTTAATACTCAACATTTCGAAGCACAAAGATTGATCTTAGAAGATTTCAATAAGATAGAAGCCTGGGGAATATTCAGAGGTATTTGCCGGTACTTTAGTTCCGGCGTTCCAACTATTTCAGCAGTTTCTGCTGATTCAATATTTAATACTGATAGTTTGAACTTACCATTTCAAATAAAAGATTCTACTGGAATAGACCCATCTTCTATAAAAGTTGAATTTGATTCTGTAACAGTCTCTGATAAATCATTTGATCCTTCTTCCGGAATTTTGAATTTTCAATTATCTATGTTACAAAAAGATCCGAACGATTTGTCAGAAGGGAAACATGTAATTAGAATTATGGCTTCAAATAAAAATGGGAATCATTCATTTCCTTTTTATAAAAAAATAAAGGTGGTAAAAAAAATTTAACAACGGAGTTGCTTAATGCTGAATTATGTCTGGCTTACACTTTTATTCCTGGGAATTGGCGCTGCAATTACAACTGATTTAATTGATCAGAGCCAAAACAAATACGGAAATAACAAACCGCTTCAAGTTACAATTAATTTTTCCGAACCATTTGTAAAAGGCCAGGAAAAAAGTTATCAGGCAGATTTAGATGTTAAGCAATCTGAATTTAATAGTTTTTATAAAGAGAGTGTTCCTTCCGATATCAATGAATCTGCAAAGATTACAACTCATGCCGATGCTTCAAAGAACTCCATTTATTTCAAAGTAAGTAAAACCGATCCGAAAGTTTGGAGAGATATTGCGTTGGCAGCCGGGGAGAAAGATGATATCAACGGTAAAGTTATAATTGACAGCTTGATTACTCCGACAACTGCAAGAGCTCATATCATTCTTGAAGATGTTTCTTTTTTAAGAATTAGAGAAGTAACAAACGCAGTGTTAGAATATGCCGGAACCGCCGTAACAATTGCGTTGGGATTGATCGGCATAATGGCGATGTGGCTTGGTGTTATGAAAGTAGCTGATGAAGCCGGACTTATTGCCATAATTGCCAGATGGTTAAAGCCAATAACAAAAAGATTATTTCCCGATGTACCTTCAGATCACCCTGCGATGGGCTCAATGATAATGAATATTTCTGCGAATATGCTTGGACTTAGCAATGCAGCAACTCCTTTCGGATTGAAAGCAATGGAAGAACTAGATAATCTAAATCCAAATAAAGGTACAGCTACAAATGCGATGTGTACTTTCCTTGCAATAAATACTGCAGGAATGACTTTGATTCCGGCAACTGCAATTGCTATTAGAGCAGCAGCAGGAAGCAGCGAGCCTGCAATTATTATCGGCACTTCTTTATTCGGATCTTTTTGCGCAACTGTTGCCGGAATTACCGCTGCTAAAACACTTGAAAAATTTCCAATTAAAAAAGGACAGTTTTCTGAATGGTTTAAATCTAATTTAAAAGGATTTGCTGTTATCCTTGGAATCGTGGCTGCTATTTTATTATTTATAAATACCGGCGCCGGTAAAATATTTGGTTCAGTATTTGGATTTGTTACCCCTGAATTATTTAAAAGCATAATCCAAATTTTTTCAACGATAGCAATTCCTCTTTTGATTGTAATTTTTATCGGATACGGTGCTATTAAAAAAGTAAAAGTTTATGAAAAATTTGTCGAAGGTGCTAAAGAAGGATTTAACATTGCAATAAGAATAATTCCCTATCTTGTTGCAATGCTGGTTGCAATTGGAATTTTTAGAGCAGGCGGCGCAATGAATTGGCTGATTTATATCTTACATCCAATAACTAATTTAATAGGTATGCCTGCCGAAGCAATGCCGATGGCTTTAATGCGTCCTTTATCCGGCAGCGGCTCGCTCGGAGTTATGGCTGAAATTATTTCAGTTCACGGACCGGATTCATTTATCGGAATACTCGTTTCAACTTTGTACGGCAGCTCGGAAACTACTTTTTACGTGCTTGCGGTTTATTTTGGCGCTGTGAATATTAAAAATATCAGACATTCATTACCTGCAGGTTTAATTGCCGATATAGCCGGTGTACTTGGCGCTGTATTTATTGTTAGAATGTTATTCGGCTGAGAAAAATTTAAGTAACTGAAGTTCCGCAAAGACTTATTTCACCCTTACAGGGTTATTAATAAAAGATTATAATATTATATATTGGGACGTTGTCCCAATCTTGAATATCAGACGCTTTCAGCGTATTTATGATTCTCAGTGTTCCTGAAAGGAACAAACATTTAAGCCAAGGGCACGCCCTTGGCAATAATTAAATAAGACAAAATCGAACCCTGAAAGGGTTCTATAATATTGTAACTACTATTTTTGCGTAACTTCAATAAGTAAGTTATCTTATACTAATTTGTTAAAACATTGAAGGTTACTTTTTCAAACCTTCAATGTTGCCTGGGACTCTTTGTATCTTAGAGTCTTCGCGGCTGAATATTTTTTTGCCACTAAGGCACAAAGACACTAAGCAACATAAAGAACTTTTAGAACACCGACGAAATAAAAATAAATTATGCCTAAAGTATTTATCACCAGGGAAATCCCTTCTGCTGCAATAGATCTTCTTAGGAAGCACGGCCACAAAGTTACTGTGTATAGGAAAGATTCTCCGATTTCCGCAAAAGAACTTCTTAAAAATATTAAAGATTCTGATGCCGTCATTTCTCTTCTAACTGAAAAATTCGATAAAGCATTAATAGACCAATTAAAGAATTGCAAAGTAATTGCTAACTACGCTGTGGGATATAATAATATCGACGTTGAATATGCAAAGAAGAAAAATATAATAGTAACAAATACTCCCGATGTTCTTACGGATTCAACCGCTGATTTAACCCTCGCTCTTATTCTTGCTTGTGCAAGAAGAATAGTTGAAGCGGAGAAATTTCTAAGAGCCAAAAAATATAAAGGATGGAAACCAAATCTTCTGCTTGGAATGGAACTAAAAAATAATGTACTGGGAATTTTAGGCGCCGGAAGAATAGGAACGGCTGTTGCAATCCGGGCAAAAGCATTCGGTATGAAAATAGTTTATAGTAATAAGATTAGAAATGAAATTCTAGAAGTTCAAACAAAGGCAAAGAAAATTAGCATTGATAACCTGCTGAAAACTTCTGATATAGTTTCTGTTCATTTGCCGTTAAACTCAAAGACATTTCATTTTCTTAACAAAGAAAAATTAAATTTGATGAAGACTAATTCTATTCTTGTTAATGCATCCCGCGGGGAAGTTATTGATGAAAAGGAATTGATCAAGCTTTTGAAAAAGAAAAAAATATCATGCGCGGGATTAGATGTATTTGAAAATGAACCAAACTTAAATGATGAATTTTATAAATTAAATAATGTCGTTATCCTCCCTCATATCGGCAGTGCAACCACCGAAGCCCGAACTAATATGGCTCTTCTTGCAGCAAAAAATGTAATTGCTGTGTTATCCGGAAAGAAAGCAATTACCCCTGTTTAATTCAATTCATAATTCTAATTACAATTTGTGGTATCTGATTATGTAATCAATGGAACGCGGATGACACTCCTGCCTGTCGGCAAGGCATGGATTGCGCGGATTTCCGATGATTTAAAATCCGTGTTAATCAGCTTAATCCGCGTTATCCGTGTTCTATGGATTTCGGAAAGTATATATAAAAATAAACTATAAAAAATTACTTACGGCGTTACATGAATTGGAAATAATTCTTTTTGAATAAAAAAATATTTTTTTTAATTTGTACCAGGGAAAGGGAGAACATTTCTTTCTTTTCAATTTAGCTCTTAATTGAAATTCTATACGGGGATTCTTTTTGCTGTGAGAATTAATTTTTATAAGGTGAGTTTTTTTATATGTGCATTTCGATGTAAATCATTTTTTGATTGCCTTCCAAACAATTTATCCATTGCTAATAAAATTTTGCAGCCTTCAAACAATAAATTAAAATATACTAAAACTAAAAAGGAGAATTTTGGAAAAGGGAAAAGTCTATGCCAAATAATGTTTAATCATACATAAATAAAATATCCGGTTATTGAAATTAGATATCGCAATGGCGATATAAGATTATAGCATTCTTATAAAAAGTTTAAGATGCTTATAATCGGATATTACCGTTCCGATATAGGGTTTCTCAATGCCGAAATAAGATATAAGAGTACTTATATAAGGTTTCCGGTCATTCAAATAAGAGATAAGAGTTGGAATATAAGATATAAGAGCACTAATATGAGATATAAGAATACCTATATAAGGTTTCAGAGGGCTTATATCGAGTTAAAACGAACGGAAATGCCCTAAAATTGATTAAGAATAAGGTTTTTAAATAAATATATGAAAATCTGTGATTCAACAACACAGATACATCACAGAACGAAAAAAAGCCAAAGAAAGGAGGGTAGTATTAATGCCTTATAATAAAAAAGGACCGTCAGACGTAGTAGATAACTCAAAGAAAAAGCTGGATGCTATGATAAAGATAGATGCTAAGTTGAAAGAAGAATCGAGTGATGCAGAACCGGTAAACTACGGCAGCAAAAAAGAACCGTTGACAACAACAGAACTTGCTGCTCAGCTTAAGCTGTATGATTCGATAAATACCGAATACGATCAGGCAATGAACGCAGTAAGTGCAGTTCAAAACCGGATGGAAGCGGTTGAAAATACTCTGAAGGAAATGAATAAGATGATCTTATCTAGCGCGGTTGGTGAATTCGGCGATGACTCTGATGAATACGAAGCGCTTGGCGGTACCAGAAAATCCGACCGTAAAAAGCCTGGACGGAGGCCCCCGACTCCTCCTGCTCAATAAACGGTAAAGGATAACTTAGAATAAAAAGCGGAAGGGATTGTTTTTTTGGCGATTTCAATTTCTGACGCTTTGATTTTTTTGCTGTTAACTTAGCTTAAGTAAACTTAATAAAACATTGAAGACTGCTTCCTAAAACCTTCAATGCTGCTTAGCTCTTGAAGGATGGTATTTAAGATACATTTTAAATTTATTTCTGTTTTTAATTGAGGAATTAATTAAGTTTTAATTGTTAGTGGAACGTCACTATGGGAAAATGGAGATAGTCTTGCCTTCGGCAGGTAAAGAAGATGAAATGGGCGAGCTGCGATGTCAATTAAAAATTCAAAATTAAAAATTCAAAATTTTTTAGATGATAGATATGCTGAGGATATTTTTAAATAGTTTGATTTTGAAGAATATTTATAGGAATTGAAACATTTGGGATTAAAGTAATAACGCCGAAAGAATTTCTAAAAGTGATTGGAGAAAAATATGAGTAATATAAGTTTAAGATTGCCTGATTCATTGCATAAAAGGGCTCGTGATTTAGCAAAGAAAGAAAATACTTCAATTAATCAATTGGTATCATCCGCATTAGCAGAAAAAATATCAGCATTGATGGCAGAAGAATATATTGAGCAAAGAGCAAGACGAGCGAGTAAACAAAAATTTAAGAAAGCCTTAAGTAAAGTTTCCAACATTGAACCGGAAGAATACGATAAATAATAAGGTATTGGAAATATCAAGCCGCTCAACACCGCCTCTTCGATGCGGTCGTTATGAGTATTACAAGGTTGGTAAACTGAACAAGGTTTTTGTTCAAGGTGTTAGTGTTAAAAAGATAATTAATTAGTCACCTTACGCAAACTATATTCTTTGGAACATTGGAGTAGTTGGAATAATGGAGCAAAAATAAATTCCATAGGATAATATTATACCAAGACAATATATATTTATAAATAAAGCTGCATTGACAAAACCGCCATTGCTGTTTGGGGCGCCGTTTATTGGCACGGCGTTATGCTGTACGAAACTTTGTTAGTTTAAAAAGAGGTTCTTATGAAATGGTATCATTACATCATATGCTTTTTTGCTGGAGTGTTTTTGGCGAACTTTGTTCCTCATTTTATCCAGGGTATTTCCGGCAATAGTTTTCCAAGTCCCTTTTCTAATCCACCCGGGAAAGGTTTATCCTCGCCGGCCTTAAATGTTATCTGGGGAATAATTAATTTTATTATCGGATATATCCTTCTGCGAGCCGGAAAGGTTACTCAAAACAATAAATGGAATTTGCTGTCTTTCTTTATAGGTGCTGTAACTATGAGTATTCTATTGAGCATTCAGTTCGCTGATAAGGTTCATTAGAATATATTTGGTAAAAAACGTCCTGCCTAAAGGCAGCTGGATAGACCTTAAATTTGATTTTGGCAAATCGTTATGCTAAATTGCCAATAATAAGAATAGGAAAAGAACTATGGTCACTACATTAGATAAATTTGGCAGGGTTATAATCCCAAAAAAATTTCGTGAACAACTTGGAATAAATTCTAAGTCAACGTTGAACATATCGGAAGATGGGAAACGAATCGTTATAGAATTGGTTCAAGAAAAAAAGCCTGTCGTTGATAGAAATGGTATTCTTGTTTTCACTGGAAATCTGGAAAACAAAAAAAGTGATTTGATAAAGTCTGATAGAAATAAACGGATGCACAAATTATTAACAAACGGGGACTAATATTGAAAATTCTATTTGATAGTTCCATATTAATAGCTGCCTTTGTTGAATCCCATCCAAAACATAAATCCGCCTTTTCATTCTTAATGAAAGCAAGAAACAAAGAATTTCAATTATTTGTTTCATCACATACAATATTGGAGATTTATAGTGTTTTGACAAGCGCTCCATTTAATCCTAAAATTACACCAGTAATTGCAAAACAGTTAATTGAGAACAACATTAAGAATATTGCAAAAACAATTTACCTCACAGGTGAAGATTATTTTAAAATTGTAGAAAAAATGAGTAATTCAAATTTCTCCGGAGGAATTATTTATGATGCGATAGTTGTTGAGTGCGCATTGAACGCAAAGGTTGATGAAATTTTAACACTAAATACAAAAGACTTTTTACGATTAACAAATGAAAAATCAATAAAGGTAAGTACTTTATAGAATTGTAGATTTATAACCTACGTAATTAGGAATGAAAAGATGTTCTGGGCGAAATTATATTACATTCACAATAATCCAGTTGAAGAAGGAATTGTATCAAAGCCTGAAGGTTATAAATATTCCAGTGCAAGAAATTATGTTTATGGAGATCAGTCTTTATTGGAAGTAGATACATTTTCTGCTTGGATAGAAATGAAATAGAAATTCTGTCATGGTATGGACCCCGTCAGAGCCGGACAGGCATGACAGCAAAGGAAAGTAACAGTTAACCGCTGTTATGTGTAAAATCCTATCAGAGCCGGATAAGCAGTGGCATCCAAGGGAAGTAAACATTCCGAATTTTAAAAATATTGAAAGTTAAAAACTTAATAGGTAGGTTTGATATAAACAAAAACTAAATAATTGATATGAGAATAGGCATTCCAAAAGAAAACATTTTTGAAGAGAAACGAGTAGCCCTTGCGCCGGCAGGTGTAGACGCACTTATCAGAGCCGGTCATACAGTTTACATCGAAAGCGGTGCAGGAGAAGGCAGTAATTTAAGCGATGAAGATTACTCGCAAACAGGTGCAGTAATTGTCTATAGTCAAGAAGAGGTTTACCGTAGAGCAGAACTAATTGCAAAAGTATCTCCTCTTACTGATGATGAAACAGAACTGCTGCAGGAGAATCAAATTCTCTTTTCATTTCTTCATCTTGCGGTAAGCACTAAAACAACAATCGAAAAGCTGCTACAAAAAAGTGTTACAGCAATTGGATATGAGCTTATTGAAAATGAAACCGGATTACCTGTGCTTCATTCGATGAGTGAAATTGCAGGTCAGCTTTCAATTCAAATAGCGGAGCGGTATTTAGAAAGCTATGTAAAAGGTGGTAGAGGAATATTACTCGGCGGCATTACCGGAGTGGCTCCTGCTGCTGTTGTTATCCTTGGTGCAGGTGTAGTTGGAACAACGGCTGCGCGTGCAGCGCTTGGAAGAGGCGCTCAAGTTATTGTTATTGATAAAGACCTTAACAGACTGAGAAAGATTGATGCAACATTCAGACAAAAAATTACTACGGTGATGGCAAATCCTTATACAATTTCCCGCGGAGTAAAGTTTGCAGATGTTTTAATCGGCGCTGTATTAATTAAAGGAGAAAAAACTCCTCATCTGGTTACTGAAGAAATGGTAAAAAGTATGAAACGCGGCGCTGTAATTATTGATGTTTCTATTGATCAAGGAGGCTGCATAGAAACAAGCCACATTACAACCATTTCGGATCCGGTTTACAGCGCTCATAATGTAATTCATTATTGTGTCCCCAATATGCCTGCACTGGTTTCTAAAACTGCAAGCTATGGATTGAATAATGCTTCGCTTGGTTATATACAAAACATTGCTGATAATGGTTTGGCAAATGCATTGCTTGGAGATGATGGGTTATCCAAAGGAGTTTGTACATACCAGGGTTATTGTTCTAACGAAGCAATCGCAAATATTTTTAGTCTAGAATATAGAAAGCTTAGAATATTTTCGACAAATTAATATTCTTAATCAAAGATGAATCAAAAAATTCATCAGTAAAAAGAAATAGATAAATATCGAAAAAGAATTACACGTTCTTTTTGATTAAAATTTTAAGATGAAATATGGTAGCAACCGAAGAAATAAAATCTAAGAACACAGTACCTTTCAATATACTTCAGACATACAATCAAAAAATTGTATCTGCGGATGAAGCTGTTAAGGTAATTAAGTCCGGCGATAAAATATTAGCTCATTCTAATTGTGCATTTCCTACCGCACTTATAAATGCGCTGGTTAAAAGAAAAGATGAGCTTACCGATATTCAGATAATGCATGCATTGGCTGTCGGCAATGTAGCGTATATGAATCCGGAAATGGATGGACATTTTAGGCATAACGCATTTTTTATCGGCAGCAACAGCAGGGAAGCAGTAAGGCAGGGAAGAGCAGACTTCACTCCGATATTTCTTTATGAAACTCCGCTTTTGTTCGCTAAGGGCTACATAAATCTTGATGTTGCATTGATTCATGTTTCTCCTCCGGACGAGCATGGATTCTGCAGCTTTGGTGTTGAAGTCGGGCTAACAAAAACCGGTGCGGAGAAAGCAAAGATTATAATCGCGCAGGTTAATAAACATATGCCGAGAACTTTGGGCGACAGCTTTATTCACATAAATAAAATAAAATATATTGTTGAAGTGGATGAAGAGATAGCAGAACTTCCGCAAGTAGATAAAAATGCTTCTCCGGAAATTACAGAGATAAATAAAAAATTAGCTTACAATATTTCTGAACTTATTGAAGACGGTTCAACATTGCAGATGGGAATTGGAGCGATTCCGGATTTCGTTTTAAAATATCTTGCTGATAGAAAAGCGCTCGGTATTCATTCGGAAATGTTTTCCGATGGCGCTATTGAGCTAGTTGAAAGAGGAATAATTACAAATGAAATGAAAACACTTCATCCGGGAAAGATAGTTGCCGGATTTGTTCTCGGTACAAAGAAGTTATATAATTTCATCAATAATAATCCGATGATTGAGTTTCATCGCCAGGAATATGTTAACGATCCTTTTGTTATTGCAAAAAATTATAAAATGGTTGCAATAAATTCTGCAATTGAAATAGATTTAACTGGTCAAGTTTGTTCAGATTCAATTGGACCGAAATTTTACAGCGGCTTTGGCGGGCAGCTTGATTTTATTAGAGGAGCTGCTCATTCCGAAGGCGGCAAACCGATTATTGCTTTACCATCAACGACTAAAGATTTTAAGATTTCAAGAATAGTTCCATTTTTAAAACCAGGAGCCGGAGTAATTACTACTCGCGGGGATGTGCATTATGTTGTTACTGAATACGGTCACGCTCAGCTTTTTGGTAAGCCTGTTAGGGAAAGAGTAGAAGCTTTAATTGGGATAGCTCATCCGAATTTTAGAGACGAGCTTTATAAATATGCAAGAGAAAATAATTATATATAATCTCTTTATTTAATAATTATTACCGGTTAACTTTCAAAGAAAAAATATTGTAAAAAAGAAAATCTACTTTATTCACAACGTCTAAGCATATCAATAAAATCTTAATATATATAATTAGCTAAACTTTAATACTTTTTATGATTGCAGTTATTGGCGACATACACGGTTGTTATTTTACATTCAAAGAATTAGTTGGAATTATAAAGGAAAAATATTCCAAAATTAAAATTTGCTGCGTCGGCGACTTAGTGGACAGAGGAAATTTTAGCTATGAAGTAATTGAATATATAAAAACCGAAAAGATAAAATTCACACCTGGAAATCATGACTACATGTTTTACTATTTTATAAATCAGCCAAATAGTGAAATTGGCCAGGCGTGGCTTTATAATGGTTACGAAAAAACACTTGCCTCATACGAAAATAGATTTGATAAAATTGAAGAGCACTTAAATTTAATAATGCGTGCGCCAATTTTTATTGATCTGAATGATTGTTTTATTTCTCATGCAGGAATTTCAAAATATTATAAATCAAAATTGCCGAAAAATTTTCAAAATAATCTTGACCTGTTAGATAATATTTTTAAAAATGACCTTCACAATGAGCATGGAATTTTATGGACAAGGGAAGAACTGCTAAATGTTGGCAAATTACAAGTTGTAGGTCATACACGCAGAGAAGAAGTATTTTATCAAGAGCAGAATAATGTAGTTTATATAGATACTTCGATTTATACTGGAAATAAATTAAGCTCTGTAATTGTAGATAATAACAAAATAATTGATATAATTTCTGTCCCAACTAAATTTGAAGATCTTGAATAAGATAATTACATAAGCATAAAAAATATTAATGAAAAAACTATAATTAAGCTTCAATGGGTAAATATAATTTTACTTTTGTTCCCATTCCTTCGTTACTAGTAACATCTAAAATACAATTTATTTTCTCCGCCATTTTTTTTGATAAATATAATCCCAATCCAATTCCTTCATAATTGCGGCTAAGACCTTCGCTAACTTGACGGAATTCTTCAAATACAAATTCTTCTTTGTCAGGAGGAAATCCGATTCCGTTATCTTCAATTGTAACTTCAACTCTACTATAGAATCGATCTAATTTTACTGAAGTAGAAATTTGAATTGTTCCGTGCTGGGTAAATTTTATCGAATTATCAATTATGTTATCTAAAATATCTTTTAATAAAATTTTATCAGTTTTTATTAGAATAGGATTTTCTTTAATATTTATTTTTATGTTTATTCCTTTTCCCTCAGCCTTGTCAATAAATGGTTCTACAACATTCTTAATTATTTCACTTAGATTATAAATTTCAAAATGAGGTAAAAAATTATTTGCTTCTAAATATGTAAGATTGAGTAACAAATTAATCAACCTTAAAAGTCTCTGTCCGTTTTCATGAATTCCATTTACTTCTTCTAAAAACCATGAATCATTATTTTTATCTTTAATTAGTTGTGAATAGCCGATAATACTTTGCAGTGGCGTTCTCATTTCATGACTGATATTAGTGAGTATAATGTTTTTCAGCTTTTCAATTTCTCCGGCTTTTTCTTCGGCTTTAAGTAGTTTGTCCTCTATTTCAATTTTATCAGTAATATTTCTGCAATTACAAATTATTTCCATTTCGGAATCCAAGTTCGGGTCAATAATAGCTTTTGCGCTGTATTCGAACCATAAATATTTCCCGTCAGAATTTTTGAAGCGAATTCTCAAATTAATTTTTTTCGAATCTGAAAGATTCAACAAACTGTTTTTAATTTTTTCAATATCTTCAGGATGAATAAAATCGAAAAGATTATTTAATGTCATATATCCGGGGCTGTATCCTAATAATTTCAATGATGCCGGTGATACATATTCAATTGTTCCCTTTGTATTGTGTCGAATTATTATATCAGTTGAGTTATAAGCAATAATTTTATAATTATTTAGATTTTCTTCCAGAACTCTTAGCGCCATTTTTTTTTCGGAAATATCATGGATAATAATAACCATCAAATTCCCTTCAAAAGTTTTTAACAGTTGAATAAAAATTTCAACTTCAATCATCCGGCTATTATTTGATAAGTGTTTAACTTCAAATCTATTATATCTGTTTTCCTTTATTGATTTATAAATTTTCATAGCATATTCAATATCCGATGGATGATGCAGCTTAGTTATTTCCATATGCTGAAGTTCATCTCGCGAATAGCCGTACAGCCTAATAACACTATCGTTAACTCGTAAGATTTTTAATGAATCTTTATCTGCTACTATTATCGGAACTAAGTTCGTATTAAAAGATTGATCATAAAAAAATCCGGTAAGCTCTTTTGTCCCGGAATTATTTGGAGATAAAACCAAAAGCTCTACATTGATATAAAAATAATATTTATCTTCAATTAATAGATTTGAAATTTTTAGATTAGCTGTCTGTTCTGATCCATCCCTTCTTCTGATTTTAGTGACAACTTCTTTTTTCAATTTTCTGTTCGCAAGTGTAAGTAATTCTATTTTACTAAAACCGGGACACACTTTCGAAATGCTCTCGCCCATTAATTCTTCTTCTGTATATTGAAGCTCTTTTTCTGAAACAGAATTAATTAAATAAAAGGTAATATCGTCTGCTTTTAAAATCCAAATGGGAGAATGGCTGGCATCAATAGTTTCTTTAAAGAATGGTTTGCTTAAATATTTTTGCATAATGACTTCCAACTAAAAATCTTAAAATCTATTCTTAATGCACAATAAATAAATTCAAAACACTTTTATTTACGATTAAAATAGTTTGGAAGCATTTCCCATCTGCAAGGACGAAATAATGTTATTAAAAAGTAAATTGATTAGCAATGTAATTTCATAAGTATTGCTAACCATCACGTGTAAACATTATACACATTCAGAATTTGAATTTGCCGATAAACAATTTATAGTTCATAAAACTTTTTAATGAAATAGTAACTAGATTTTTTATTATCCATTTAATTTTTTTATTTCATCATGTAATCAGAAATTTATTATAATTAATAATGGGCTAAATAAAAATAATCTAGTTCTAGTTTATTTAATTATAACCCATCATACAAAAGTTAAATTTGATATGAGTTTAATAAAAATAATTTAGCTAATATTTCAATTTTCAAAGTTGCAATTGTTTTCGCAGGTCATGACCACTGTTATGAAAGAACAAATCTAATAAGTGGTGTTACTGATTATAACCGGTAGAGGCGGAGTTCCATCATATTCAGCTGGTAAAAATTACTGGACTGAATATTCTGAGTCTGTTTATCATTTTTGTAAAGTAAATGTAGGGAATACAAAATTGAATGTTACAATGATTCGTAACAAGGAACTATTGGCGATACATTTGAGATTGATAGGTAGAAAAATATTTCTGTTGTGACTTATTAGATTAAATGAATAAAAGCTGGGATGAGAAATGGAAATAAAATATTTTCTCATGCTGATTAATTTTATTCTTTTCTTTCAAGTTATTGGATGCAATGAATCGGTTGTACCCCCTCAAGAGAGCCGGAAAAAAATCCAATTAATAATTAATCCATCGTTCGAAGAATATGGCAGGCCGTCGCTTAGAGGATGGAAATGTCCTGAAGCTCCGTTGCTGAAAATTCAAATGGTTGCGCCTCCTGGAGGGCAGTTCTATTCGATCTTTTTAAAATCACGAGATGTTGGTGCGGTTGCGAGCACTGTTGTTGCCGCTGTTCTGGGGAATCATATTTATAAGCTTTCAGTTTGGGGAAGGGTAACACGGTTATCAGCTTTAATGCAATTATTTTATAAGCATAGTGATTCGTTATCAATACGAAAATCAGTTTCAATCTCGAGCGCAAAATGGAATCAGTATATTGTTTATGATACTGTTTCAGCATCTCACGGAGATAGTTTGATAGTGGCTTTGTCAGGGACCATTTCATCGTCGCCTCCGCCTTATACCTGGTTCGATGTTTGTGAACTTGAAGTTGAAGATTGATAACCTATTTAAAGTTCTCCAATATCTTCATTCCAAAGTATCGGATTTGTGTTTATGAAATTTCTCATCATTTCAATACATTCTTGATCATTCAAATCAATTACTTCTACTCCATGAGATTTCATAAATTCAGAAGCGCCGGGAAAAGTTTTTGATTCACCGACAATTACTTTTTTTATACCAAATTGTACCACAGCTCCAGCACATAAATAACATGGCATTAATGTCGAATATAAAATTGTATCTTTATAACTTCCGATTCTTCCGGCATTCATTAAGCAATCTATTTCCGCATGTACAACCGGGTTGTTCTCCTGAACTCTTTTATTATGACCTCTTCCAATGATTTTATTATCTTTCACTAAGATTGATCCGATAGGTATTCCGCCTTCGCTTAAACCTTTTTTTGCTTCGTTAATAGTTTCTTGCATAAAATTTTCCATAATGAATCCTTTTTATTGATTAGCAAAAGTAGTTAAAATTTTCCAGAACATTTTAAGATAGTTTTTATTTGTTTCTAAAATAATAAATCTTACAAAATTTAGGATAATAAGCTTACCATTAATTTACAGTTTAGAAATCCAACAATCGTTCTTTTAAGCAAATGATATGACGAGTAAGAGAAATTATTTTAAATGTTTTTACTAAATTAACTCTCAGTTAAAAGTGTTTCTTGTAACAAATTAACATTGATACATTTTATATTATTAAATTTAAAAAATGCGCGAGTATTGCTTGGACAAACCGGGATTAAAATTTATTAGGAAATATTTAGTAAAAATTTTTCTTTTTACTATTTCATTTTTAATCCCTTCATGCGATGCGCCTAAAAATAATCCATTAGATCCTAACAATCCCAATTATGCCTTTGTAACAATAACCGGAAACGTTCAATCATTTAGCTTCCCGCATACCGGTATTTCCGGAGTTTCAGTTTATTGGGGTCCATCAAATATTTTAGTGAATACAGATAATAACGGCAATTTTACCATTGGAAATATTTTACCAGTGAACGGTAAATTGATTTTACAGAAAAATGGATTTAGATCGGATACTGTGGATGTTATTTGGGGAAGTTCAAAGCTTTTAGATTCTCCTGTATATTTATATCAAATTCCGCAACTCGATAGCATTTCTATTTATACGGTTGTTACAAACCAGTTTACACCGCCTGGACAATCATATCAGCTTATTGTAAATTCAAAAGTGTCCGATAAAGATAATGATATTGATACTGTGTTTGTTGAAAATTCTCAATTGAATCTCAGGAAGGCATTGGGATTTGATGTTACTAATAAAATTTATGAAGCAACACTTAGCACTCAAGATTTAAACATTGCCGATATTGAACAAACAATTGGATTGGATTTTAATATTATTGCTAAAGACCATTTTCAGATAGAATATAATGTAGGAACCAGTAAAGTTACAAGAGTAATTAAGAATGGAGTATCAATTCAATTTCCGGCAAATGATACGACAATTTCTTCAACACCTTTATTTACCTGGCAGCGATATAAAACAGGATACCCGTTTTCTTATATGATAGAAATTTATACAAATGATTTTGCTAATTCGCAGTTGGTTTTTAGGGGAGAAAATATTTCTTCCGATTCTGTATCTTATCAGCTAACAACTCCTCTAAGCGCAAAAAATTATTATTGGGTAATTTGGGTAACGGATCAATTTCAAAATAGATGTAGATCGCTTCCGGCTACTTTCAATGTTAAATAATTAAACTAAAGATTAAATATGAATGATTATAATACCGAAAAAATTAAATTAATTACGAGAGATCAGTTTAACACTCTCTACCAAATCAGCCAGGCGTTAAATTCTGTTATTTTGGAAGATTCACTTATTGAAGAAACTCTTGACCTGGTAATAAATGTAATAAATGCTGAACGAGGTCTTTTTGTAAAATACGATATCGAATCAAATAAATTTAATATTATAGCCGCTAGAAATATTCAGCAGGAAAACAT
This sequence comes from Bacteroidota bacterium, assembly GCA_023475265.1. Lineage (GTDB taxonomy): Bacteria > Bacteroidota > Ignavibacteria > Ignavibacteriales > Ignavibacteriaceae > FEN-1297. Next base: position 2,572 of record JAMCWE010000097.1, on the reverse strand, counting down.
TGATGATCTTTCCGTCTTCTCATCCGGAGTTCTTCAAAAAGTTATTGACAAAAAGGAACCTTGTTTATATCACGATGTTCAAAGCGATCCAAATGTCTCCCAATTTAAAAGCATTCAGCTGCATAATATTAAATCTATTTTGGGAGTGCCGATTAAACATGGCGATAAAATTTGGGGAGTTATTTTAGTGGATAGTTTGAATAACCGGAAAGATTTTAATGAAGGAAATCTTGTGTTCCTTGATTTCTTCTCAAATTTAGTTTCACTTGCATTGGATAAAATTATCAAAATGCAGGAGCTTCAAACCGAAAATATTATTCTAAAAAATCAATTACAGTCAAGCAAAACTGTTCCCGAAATAATCGGGAAAAGTCTTGTTATGCAAAAGATGGCTGCGTTGATTCACAAAGTAGCGGCTACCGATGCAACTGTTCTTTTGCTTGGAGAAAGCGGAACCGGAAAGGAACTTATTGCTAAGGCAATTCACACTTTAAGCGTTAGAAAAGAAAAACCTTACTTAGCACAATTTTGCGGATCAATTCCAGATACGCTGCTTGAAAGCGAATTATTTGGATATAAAAGAGGAGCTTTTACAGGTGCTAATTCAGATAAAAAAGGTCTTTTTGAAGTTGCCAATAACGGTACTTTTTTTCTTGATGAAATTGCCGATATTTCAATTGCCCTTCAAGCTAAACTTTTGCGGGTTCTTCAAAATAAAGAAATCATCCGGCTCGGAGATACTCAAGTTATCAAAGTTGATGCGAGAGTAATTGCTGCTACAAATAAAGATTTAAAACAGTTATCGAAGGAAGGAAAATTTAGAGAAGATTTATTTTATCGATTGAATGTTTTTCCTATTAAGATTCCGCCGTTACGTGAAAGGAAAGGTGACATTCCATTATTGGTAGACCATTTTTTTAAAAAGTTTTCAGAAAAAAATATTCACATTGATTCAAAAGCATTAAAATTATTAGAAGATTATACCTGGCCTGGAAATGTTCGACAGCTTGAGAATGTTGTGCAAAGAGCGCTAATTTTATGCGATGACGATAAGATTGTTCCTGAGCATATAATAATTGAAGAAGAAGCCGAGGAATTAAGTTTTAAAGGAACGCTAAGAGAATTTGAAAAATTACTTTTAAAAAATCGATTACATGAATATGAAGGGAATAGAACACTTGCTGCAAAATCGTTAGGTGTTTCTGTTAGATGGGTTCAATTAAAAATAAAGGAGCTTGGCGAAGATATTTAATTTTTTCTAATTTATGAATCAAACTTCAACAGAAATATTGTTTGACAAATTCGAGATTATAGATTGTCTAAAAAAAGACGGCCAAACTGGAGTGTATCTTGCTAATCATATTTATTTGGGCAAAAAGATCCTTCTGAAAACTCTGAATACCGAAGGACTTTCTGATAAAACAATTCTGGAAAGATTCAAACGGGAAGCAAAAATTCTTGCACAGCTCGATCATCCAAACTTAATTAAAGTATTGGATTTCGGAACATATAATAATTTCTTTTATATCTCATTTGAATATTTCGAAAGTAAAAATTTAAGGGAGGTTATTAATAATAATAATCTATCAGTTGAAGATAAAAAATATCTTATTGTCCAACTTTTAAAAGCTCTTAAAGTAGCCCATCAAAATCAAATTATTCATCGCGATATTAAACCGGAAAACATTCTGGTAAATTCAAAACTAATTTTAAAAATTGCGGATTTCGGTCTAGCGCTTGTTGTAAATGAAAACTTTTTAACTAACAGCTCAACAATTGTTGGTACTCCAAGTTACATGGCTCCTGAACAAATTCGAGGTGAAAGATCACAGCAAACAGACTTATTTTCAGCCGGATTAGTTAGCTATGAACTTTTCACAGAAGAAAATCCTGTTCTAGGAAAAGACGTTGGCGAAACAATTAATAATATTTTGAATTTTGATTTAGAAAAGTGTTACTCGAAATTAGAGCAAATGCCTGTGGAAGTTCATTCCATGATTAAAAGTATGCTTCAAAATAATCTGGATAAAAGAGTAAAATCTGCGGCGGAGGCTTTAAGTTTATTAGGAGTTGAAGCGGAAGAATTTACACCAGTCACAAACTCAACTTCAAAAAAGAAATTAAAAAATATTTTAATTTATTCGTTACCGGTAATAGTTCTCGCAATAGTAATAATAGTTTTTTGGTTCCAAAAATCTTACAACGGTAAATCATTTGAGAATCAAAATATACCGTTAACTGTTTCCCAATCTGCAAATAATTCCGAACAAAAAAATAATGTTCCTTTGGAAACTCAAAAAATAAGCAGCTCTGAATCAGCTACTAAAAACAGCAAGATGAATAATCAATCGGAACAAACTATTAGCAAAACAGAAAATGTAAAAACTGTTAATTCAATGTTAGGCAGCGTTTCTGTAGATTGTTATCCTTGGGCTGATGTGGACATTGATTCTAATAAAGTTGGCATTACTCCAATTTGGAATTATTCACTAACAACCGGTGTTCATGTTCTTAAATTAATTAATTCAAAATATCCGACTTCCTATATAGAAAAAATAAATATAATTCCCGG
>JAMCWE010000125.1 GCA_023475265.1 Bacteroidota bacterium | reverse complement strand
AAAAACGAAATATTTACTAAAGCAGAAGGTATAATTGGCAGATGAAAATTGTAATTATTGAAGATGAAAAGACAAAGCGCATTACTATGAATGATGCACTCATTAAAGACGGGTATAATGTTGAGTCGTTTGAAGAACCGGTAGTTGCAATTAGCTACCTAAAAGAATCGGAAGTTGATCTTGTTATTACTGATATCCGGTTACCGCAGATGGATGGATTTGAAGTACTTCAAAAAGTAAAAGAGATGAATCAGAATATTGCTGTTGTGATGATGACGGCATTCGGCACAATCGAATCGGCAGTGGAAGCAATGAAATTAGGTGCCTATGATTATTTAACTAAACCATTTTCAACCGATCAATTACTGTTACTTGTTAAAAAGATTAGCCGGTTCAAAAAACTGGAAGAAGAAAACGTATCGTTAAAAGAAAAACTTAAAGAGAGATATTCCTTTCATAATATAATCGGCAAATCAAAACCGATGCAGGATTTGTATGATCTTATCGAAACCATTTCATCAAGCGATGTTGCAGTTTTTATAGAGGGCAATAGCGGAACAGGCAAAGAAATGGTAGCCAATGCTATTCATTATAACAGTACGAGAAAAGACGGACCGTTTATTAAATTAAGCTGCGCTTTACTTAATGAATCTTTGCTCGAAAGCGAATTGTTTGGACACGAAAAAGGTGCATTTACTGGTGCCATAAAATTTAAGAAAGGTCGTTTTGAATTAGCCCATAGCGGGACGATATTTTTAGATGATGTAGATGATATTCCGGTTTCATCTCAAGTTAAACTTCTTAGATTGCTTCAGGAAAAAGAATTTGAGAGAGTTGGCGGCAACACAACTATCAAAACTGATGTTCGCTTTATCTGCGCCACAAAAGTTGATCTTTGGGAAAAAGTAAAGTTAAATCAGTTTAGAGAAGATTTGTATTATCGGCTAAGGGTTATGCCGGTTAAATTGCCACCTCTTTGTGAGCGAAGAGAAGATATTCCTTTGTTGATCAATCATTTCTTAAAAAAGGTTAATAAAACAAATTTACATTTTACCCCCGATGCAATTGAACTTTTAACAACATATCATTGGCCCGGAAATGTGAGGCAGTTGGAAAATTCAATTTATAGAATTACAGCACTTATTAAAGGCAAAGAGATTACTAAAGAGATGATTCCAAACGATTTAATTCTTCCGAAAGATGAAAAAACCGTTTTCGACTTTAGCAAATCAAATCAAATAAACCTTGATAAGATGATACAAGAAATTGAATTAAGCGCAATCAATTGGGCTTGTGAAAAATCGAATAAAAATCAATCTAAAGCCGCAGAATTACTAGGTATCAAAAGAACTACGCTTCGTGATAAAATGAAGAAATACAATCTTCTATAAATCTGCAAAACTAAAGACGGTTATTTGACAGAAGACGTGAGTTCGTCCATTAATACCTAAGAAATAGATAAGCAAATCTAAAAATCTAACTCTAAAAGCCGATTAAAACTTTCCTTTGTGTGGCACTATAATTGTCAAATATTCTTATTGATAATAATATACACCAAGTCATTGAATTAATAAAAAACAAAGGAGAAATAGTCTATGAAAAGAATGATACTTACATTATTTAGTTTCCTTTTTATTTTTTCACAAACGATTATTGCACAAGACAAGCCCAAGACAGAGTTAAAATTTAGTGGAGTTTATAATGCTTGGGGACAGAATCAAAATAATTTTTTGCTTGGAAAGACAGATTATCAAGATCAGTATCTTGTACAGATGCTAAGATTAAATTTTTCTTTCAACTACACTGAGAACATCAAAGCTGTTACTCGTTTTGATTTGGGACAGGGCTGGTGGGGAGTTGATAACCAGGAACCATCTTATAATGGTGCCTCTGGAATGTTTGACGGTAAAGACACAAAATATTTTCTACACGTTGACCATGCTTATTTATGGTTTAATGTTCCATCTCTGACATCAGCTTTTACAGTCGGGCGTTTTAACTGGTCGCTTGGCAACAAGTTAGTTCTGGATAACAATTATGATGGTATAACAGCGGATATTAAAGTTGGTGAAGGCAGTTCTTTAAAACTCGGATGGACAAAAGCTTCTGAGGGTGTTAACGGTTTAAGCGATTTAGAAAAAGTTGCCCCCGATCCACGCGGAAATTATGATGCACGTGATGCTAACTTATTCCTTGCTTCCTATAAAACAAAATTCAGCACAACAAACCTTGAATTCTACGGGTCTTACTATAACGATGCTTCAGTTAATGACTCAACTGCTTTTTTGATTGATGGTCTTTACTACAACCGCCCGAGATTTACACCGCAAGTTACATCACTTATTGTTTTTGGTATTGCTGGTACATCAAAATTTGATGCTCTAACTCTTAACTATGAAGCAAACTATTTGATTGGTAAAGACGACATTAAGAATACAAAGTTTGCGGGCAAATTGAATACTGCAAGAGGTGTTGTTGATCCTCTGAAGTACGATATTAATAACGGCGACTTAAAAGGCTATAACATTTATGCGAAATTAGACTATGCTGTAAGTCCCGATGCAACACTTGGTTTAGTTGCCGGAATGGGCTCTGGGGATGATGACCCAACTAAAGGCGATGGAAATGTAAATAAAATTAGTACTGCCGGTTTTTTCTTTCTGACCGAAGTATGGGAAGATTCAATAATGCCGGATGAAGAAGGGATTACTCCACAAGGTCTTGGTGCTCCTAATATTAGAGCTTATAGAGAATTAGAAAACACAACCGCACTTCAAGTAAATGGACTTTTTAAGTTGACACCGGCATGGAAAGTGTTTACCTCATTTACTTATCTAAGAGCGACACAACCGGTTTTTGCCTGGACAGCAGCCGGACCAAACTTATCAAAAAGTGCAACCGACCTTGGTTGGGAAGTTGACATTAAAACAGATTACAACATATTTGACAATTTAGTTTTAACATACCGAATCGGTTACTTCAAACCGGGTACCGCAGCTATGTACTTGATTAATGGTACTGATCAATTTGATAAAGCACCGTGGGAAATGAAAGCAGAAATCACATTTGCATTTTAGTAAATAGGAGAGTATGAAATGCTAAAAAAATATTTTTTAATATTCTCTTTTATTTTCGGAATCATTCTTGTCTATGGTTTTGCAGAAAACACACAAGTTAAAAAAGGTGACAAACATCCCGAAGTTGACTGGGAAATCAGTTGTCAGGAATGTCATCAAGATGTTACGCCGGAAATTTTTACTAAGTGGAAAGACAGCCGGCACGGTGAAATGAATTTTGGATGTTACATATGTCATGGCGATGGGCAAGAGATATTCTACAAAAAGGGTAAAGATGAGCGCTGCGAGGGTTGTCATTCTACTCAAGCAGCAGATATGAAAAAGACAAAAAATAAATCTTGTTTCAATTGTCATAACGGACATTCACTAAAATTTCATAATTGAAAAATTTTTTCATTGGAGGAAATTCAATGAGTATAAACAGAAGAGATTTTTTAAAGAGATCAGCATTAGCTGCCGCCGCTGCGGCTATAGGTGTTGATTCAATTTTAGGAAACACTATTAAAACTTTAGACAAAACCGGTGAAGCAGGCGCGACGCAAACTAAGGGTTCAGTAGCATGGCATAAATCTGTATGTAGATTATGCGGAACTGGTTGTGGTGTTATGCTTGGAGTTAAAGATGGAAAACCCTTTGGTATTAAAGGCGATAGTGAAAATACAATCAATAAGGGACTTCTTTGCGTAAAAGGGTTTTATTTGCATAAAATAATTACCGCAAAAAATAGATTGCTCTATCCAATGATTCGAAAGAATGGAAAACTTGAGAGGGCAAGCTGGGAGGAAGCTCTAAATCTTGT
>JAMCWE010000074.1 GCA_023475265.1 Bacteroidota bacterium | reverse complement strand
TATTTTCAATTATAAAAAGGACTATGGTGAAGTAATAAAAATCGGTTTAAACTTTTTACATAACACTGATGAAAACGATTTAATTAATAAAAGAATGGGAAGCATGATTTATTGGGCACTTGCAAAATCCTATGAAGTATTATCTGACTACCATAATGCGCTGGTTTATATGGAAAAATATTTGAGAATAAAAAAAGATGATAAAAATGCTATTGAGTCTGTTAATCAGTATAAGGCTAAATTAAAAGATCAAAATAATTATAATAGAAATTCTAATTGAGAAAAATATTGTAAGGAAGGAAATGTATTATGAATCGTTTATTGTTAGTGATATATTTTTGTTTATTTGTGGCAAACCTAAATAGCCAGGCATTGCATACTGATTCGACTGAGGTCCGACAAATAAAACATGATAATATTTTTTTAAAACATGAGACGAGTAATATGTTTAATTTGATGCCTGGGGAACTTACGAAGGAATATGGATTATTAATTCCGGAAGATTTATTTCAGTTAAGGATGCATAATTCATTTAACAATACTTTCTCATCTTATACTCCCGAATTACCGTTATCACCGTTATTCTTAACATCTTCACTTGAAGGTACGCTTTCGAGAAATAAAAATGAATTATTTACTTATTTCCATAATATTTACTTACAGTCAAGGCCAACAAATCTTCAGAAAATATTTAGCGCTGTGAATTTTTCCGGAGCCTTTCTATTAGCCGGTTATTATTTATGGGAACATAATATAAAAAAGGAAAATAAATCGAAATAGTTTTTTGTTTATCTCTGTGAGAATTATATGAAAATTATTCAAAGGTTTCAAAAATGGATATAACATATATTGATCTAGCAGCATTTTTAGTAACATATTTATTCTTCGGTTATACTGGGTATCAATTCTCTACAAAATTAAAGCAGCCGTGAACAATAAAGATTTGGTTGATATATATAATTATCACAATTCTTGCAGGAGGAGTCGGCAGCGGTACAAGATTGATTTCCATTTTTGAATTTGCCATTTACTTAAATTGGATTTTACAAGGGTTTTTCATTGGCATTTTAATAGGATTTGTTGTTAGATTTATAAAGGAAAAAAGAGCAAAAAAAATAACAACGCTGTGAATTAATATTCAATTCAAGCATCCCATGACTTGAAGTCATGAGCTGATAGAAATAAAACTTCATTTTATGCAAACAGAAAATTCTTTAAGAGATCATATTCTTCAGCTTGAAGAAAAATTATTACAGCCGGATATCCGCAAATCATCAAATGAAATTGAGCAGCTATTAGCTGATGATTTTATGGAGATAGGATGTTCGGGGCGAAATTATAATAGGCAGCAAGTTATTGAAGCGCTGCAAAATGAATCGACAGCTAAAATGACAATATCTGATTTTGAAATAATGAATTTAGCAGAAACTGTAGTATTGGCAACTTTTCGTGAGACAAAATTTAATGCTGTAAACAGGATAGAGAATGAATCTTTAAGAAGCTCTATCTGGAAAATGTTCGGCGATAAATGGAAAATGATTTTTCATCAAGGAACCTTAACAACAAATTTATAACTATATCATAAATCGAATCATGAAAAGCATTGATATTATAACAATTGATAAAAGTAAATTAAGCTTCCATCCGCTAGAGAAATCAAGATGGAAAGACTTTGAGAAATTATTCGGAGAAAGAGGAGCTTGCGGAGGATGCTGGTGTATGTCGTGGCGGCTTAAACGTTCGGAGTTTCAAAAACAATCCGGCGAAGGAAATAAAAAAGCAATTAAGAAATTAGTAAACACAAATGAGACCATAGGCATTCTTGCATACTATGATGATGAGCCAATCGGCTGGTGTGCAGCTGCGCCGAGAGAAAAATATATAAGATTAGAAAACTCAAAAGTATTAAAGAGAATTGATGACAAACCGGTTTGGTCAATAACTTGTTTCTTCATAGATAAGAAATTTAGAAGGCAGGGAATATCAACCGAATTGATTAAAGCCGTAATTAAGTTTTGCAAATCAAAAGGTGTAAAAGTTATTGAGGCTTATCCGACTGTGCCATACGCCGATAACATTCCGGCTGCATTTGCATGGACCGGATTTCCATCAGCGTTTGAGAAAGCCGGCTTTGTTGAAGTTGAAAGAAGATCGCGGACAAGACCGATGATGAGGTACTTCATTTAATTGTTAAATTGTTTAACTGCTAAATTGTTTTTTTAATTAGACAATTAAACAGTTAAGCAATTAGTCATTTAATTTATTAAGTGTAGTCTGATGAAGAAGTAGGATCGGTTTTTAAAGTAACTTTTTGCTGCTGAATGGTGCCGCTTCTTACTACAGTTACTCCAATAAATATTACTACGGCGGCAATTACAATCATCCAGCTCATTTCCTCACCGAGAACAAGCCAGCCTAATGACAATGCAATTACAGGATTTACATATGCGTAAGTTGAAACGAATGACAACGGCAAATGCGTTAAAGCATAAATGTATGAACTGTAACCGACAATTGAGCCGAAGATCATTAAATATATAATTGCGATCAAACCTTTTTCATCAATTTGAAACTTTGATCCTTCTCCAATAATTAATCCAACAAGAATTTGGAACACTCCAGCAATCAGCATTTCCAAAGCAATTCCGAAAAACAAATCGATCTTTATCTTTTTATATTTTGAGTAAACTGAACCAAATGACCATGCAAGCATAGAAAACACTAAGCTTATGATTCCGGCTAAATAGGATTTATCAAATAAGTTTTTCCAATCATGACTCATGATAAGTGCTACACCGATTAATCCAAGGAATAATCCGGAAAAGATTTTCAAATTTAATTTTGGTCCGGAAGGTAAAAATGCTTCCATTCCAACAATCCAAAATGGAATAGTGGTAATGATTAAAGACGAAATACCGCTCGGCAGCCATTGTTCGGCAACAGATAAAAGTCCGTTGCTGATTCCAACCAGACAAATTCCGGTAAATGCAATCTGCATTAATTCTTTTAAGCCGGGTAATTTATTCCCTTTGATAAAGAAAAAAAATACCAGAATTAAACCGGCGGCGAACCATCTTATGCCTGCAAATAAAAACGGAGGGATTTCTGATACTCCGATTTTTATTGCCAGGTAAGTAGTTCCCCAAAAGATGCAAACGCTAACGTAGGCAAGATAAGCTTTAAAATTTTCCTTAGGCATTTACTGTTTTCAATTTTAATCCTGAAAAATTAATCGCCTAAACATAAAGAATAATTTTTAGAATGATAAATTAAAAAACCAACTCATCATCAGAGGAATATTTTATGGCTTTGAACAGTTTAACAATAAAGCAATTAAGCAATATGATGTTAGTGATTGCGGCATAACTATTATTACATAATTTTTTGTATAATATAGTTGTTTAATGAATAAGTAAACTTTCTTTTTCCTCACCCTTTGCCTAAGTTTAAAGTGTAAAAAAAGTATTTTCTATTTGAATTAATATAAAAAATTAGAATTAGGAGATTATAAATGACTACAATAGTTGATGTTTTAGCAAGGGAAATTTTGGACTCACGAGGCAATCCAACTTTAGAAGTTGAAGTTGCTTTGGAAGGCGGAATCATCGGACGCGCGGCTGTTCCGAGCGGTGCTTCGACAGGTGAAAATGAAGCAGTTGAATTAAGAGACGGCGATAAAAGCCGTTACAACGGCAAAGGTGTTCTTAAAGCAGTTGAAAATGTTAATGATAAAATTGCCGAAGAAGTAATTGATTTTGATGCGGTAGATCAAGTAGCAATCGATCAGCTTTTAATTGCATTGGACGGAACACCAAACAAAGCTAATCTTGGCGCAAATGCAATTCTTGGTGTTTCACTTGCATGCGCAAAAGCCGCAGCAGAAACATTAGGGCTGCCTTTGTACCGTTACATCGGCGGAACAAATGCGCGCATGCTTCCTGTTCCGATGATGAACATTCTTAACGGCGGTAAACACGCGGATAATAATGTTGACTTCCAGGAATTTATGATTATGCCGGCAGGCGCGCCAAACTTTAGAGAAGCGCTTAGAATGGGCGCAGAAACTTTTCACGCGCTTAAATCAGTACTCGGCAAAAAAGGATATAATACTGCTGTAGGTGATGAAGGCGGATTTGCACCAAACTTAAAGTCCAACGAAGAAGCAATAGAAGTAATTCTTGAAGCAATTGGCAAAGCCGGTTACAAAGCAGGAAGCGATATTTTCATTGCTCTTGATCCTGCCTCAAGTGAAATGTGGGATAACGAAAAGAAAGCTTATCAATTTTTCAAATCAGACAAATCTTATTTAGCTCCTGAAAAAATGGTTGACTATTGGGCAAGCTGGATTAATAAATATCCAATCATCTCTTTGGAAGATGGTATGGCTGAGTTTGATTGGGACGGATGGAAATTGTTAACCGATAAAGTCGGAAACAAAGTTCAATTAGTCGGAGATGATTTATTTGTTACCAACACAGAGTTTCTTGCAAAAGGAATTGAACTTGGAGTTGCAAATTCAATTTTGATAAAAGTAAATCAAATTGGAACGCTTACCGAAACATTAGATGCAATAGAGATGGCGAAGAAAGCAGGTTATACTTCGGTTATCAGTCACCGCTCCGGTGAAACCGAAGATACAACAATTGCGGACATTGCTGTTGCAACCAATGCCGGACAAATCAAAACCGGTTCAGCTTCAAGAACAGATAGAATTGCAAAGTACAATCAGCTTCTTAGAATTGAAGAAGAATTGGATACAACTTCAGTATTCCCGGGAATTGCTGCAATAAATTATTCTGCATAATTCCGGTTTTGAAAATTCTATTTTACAAAGCCGCTTTATATTTTAAGGCGGCTTTTTTTATTCTTTTATTTAATGTAAAAACAGAAATTATTGAATGATAAATTACTTTGGTGAGATAAGCGCATTAATTACAGCATTCTGCTGGTCAGGTTCCTCGTTCGCATTTACCGCAGCAGCAGAAAGACTTGGTTCTTTAGAATTGAATATTAACAGGCTTATGCTGGCTATTATTTTTTTATTTATAACAATTGTATTTGCCGGAATAAGCTTTACTGTTTCTTTCTCACAAATTTTGTTTTTAGCAATAAGCGGCGCTATCGGATTTGTATTTGGCGATAGCTTTTTATTTAAGACATACCAGCATATCGGTGCAAGATTAGGAATGCTTTTGATGGCTTTATCTCCTATAATGAGTGCTATACTTGCATTCATATTTTTAAAAGAAAATCTCAGCGGCTGGGGAATAATCGGAATGGCAGTAACAATCGGCGGAGTTGCTTTAGTTGTTGCTGAACGAAGTGAAACACCTGCTTCCAAATATAAAATCAGCAAGATCGGAATTTTTTATGGATTGATGGGCGCCTTGGGTCAGGCAGTAGGATTAATATTTGCGAAAGTCGCTTTTAACATTGGAGAGATAAACGGGTTCCTTGCGACCTTTATTAGAATTGTCGCTGCGGTAGGTGTGTTATTTCCATTAATATTTTTAACCGGGAATTATAAAAACCCGGTAAAAGTTTTTGCAAAAGATATGAAAGCATTAAGCTCCACAATAACTGGAACTATACTCGGTCCATATTTAGGAGTAACGTTTAGCTTGTTAGCAGTAGAACATGCGAAAGTAGGAATAGCTGCAACGTTAATGTCAACAATGCCCATTATCATGCTTCCGATTGCGCGATATGTCTATAAAGAAAATATAAATTGGCGTGCTGTTAGCGGTGCTGTGCTTGCGGTTGCCGGTGTTGCGATTTTGTTTTTGAGATGAGAAAATAATTTAAGTTCTTTTAAGAAGGCATTTCGATATTCAACTTTCAATTTGACTTATCCAATTTTTATAGAAAGCCTTCGCTTTCCGGATATCAAGCTTTTCATCATTTTCAGTTTCTTTAATTAACTGGACTAATCCATAATTTTCTAAAAGTTCTTCGATCTTATTAAAAGTCGCAATATCAAGTTGAACACCAACTCTCCGATTTTTTTCATTAATGATATATTTCTTCTTGATCTTCTCCATTTTCTACTTTCGTTTATTATAAGTAAATCCAATGTTTTTAAGAACCTAATTCAATTCTGAGTCGATAAGATTCTCTCATAAATATTATACGTATTACTGTCAAAGCAAACGAAAATTACTTTTTCAATTGAATTATCTTCCTTTAAAAATTCACTAACAATTTTCACAGCAATTTTTGTTGCTTCTTCAACCGGATAACCATAAACTCCGGTGCTGATTGCCGGGAAAGCGATTGTCTTTACATTATTTTTTACAGCTAGCTGCAAGGAATTTATATAACAATTGGATAGAAGTTTTTCTTCACCATAATTTCCGCCGCGCCAAACAGGACCAACTGTATGAATTACAAACTTTGCGGATAATTTAAAGCCAGGTGTAATTTTGGCTTCACCGGTTGGACAGCCATTTAGCTTTCTGCAATAATCTAAAAGTTCCGGTCCGGCAGCACGATGAATTGCGCCATCAACTCCGCCGCCGCCGAGTAGTGAAGAGTTTGCGGCGTTTACAATTGCATCAACTTTTAATTTTGTTATATCACCATGAACGATATCAATTCTATTTTTTATTGACGTTCCCATAAAACCCCCGTTGGTAATTTAATTTGGAATTTCATTCGATTTTAATTTATCTAATCTTCATCATAGAGTAAATAAAAAAAACCATCGCCAGAAACGATGGTTTTTTCTGCCGCTTCTTTGCTGCGGCATTTTTGAGAGAGAAAAATTATCTTTTAAAAAATTCAGTTACCATTTTTTCCCAAGCTGCATCATCTAGCTTTTCAAATTCACCGACGTACAATTCATCTTCTACTTTTGAACCGCTTTCTTGCGTACCGGATTTCTTTTTCAATTCAATTAAATGATCGAGATCGTCCTGGTAAAAAGAAACGGCTGATTTACCAATTTTCAAATCGGCTACTTCTGTATCAAGATCGTCTGCATCAATTTCGCAAATCCAATTCGATTCATAAGGCGTCATCTCTAACGGTTCAAGATTACTTTTCAGCAAAGTATTTATTCTTGTAATCTTTCCGCTGACCGGCGAGTTAAAAGAAATTGATCTTGTTCCTTGTTTTATTGAAAACAGCGGTTGATTTCTTTTTATATTCATTCCCAAGTTAGGAAGCTCGAGCGAATCAATTTTCCCAACTAATTTTTTTGCGAAATCATCAATTCCAACTTTCACCGCGCCGTCTTGTTCCATGCTTGCCCAGCAATGGTTTGGTGAAATGAAAACTCCGCCAGGAATTGAAAATTCATAAGTCATAAAATGTTTTGATTCTGCAAGATGAGTAATATGAACTTTCGGTTTCAATTGTTTCTGAATTCTATCTTGACGCCTAATCAAAATCTTTTTTACAAAATCCAAAAGTTCATCTTCGGTAAACGGCTTTTGAACATAATCCATCGCGCCGAACTTCATGCATTCAACAGCGGTCTCAACGGTAGCGAAGCCGGTAATGATCACAACATCAATATCCGGTCGTAAATGTTTAACTGATTTTGTTACTTCAACGCCATCCATCTCCGGCATTTTTAAATCCGTAAATACAAAATCATAATGATGAGTTTGAATTAATCCAAGAGCCTCCCTCCCTTTTTCTACTGTGTCAACTGAATAGCCATCTAGCACTAAAATTTTTCGAAAGCTGTCCAGGATAACCGGCTCATCGTCTACACAAAGAATTTTTGCTTTTGGATTATCGATGACCACTCGCTTTAATGTTTTAGCTTCCCTTGTGAAATCAAGATTCAAGCTTACATTTAAAGCGGCTTCGCGATCTTTTCTTAATTGTTTCTCGCGTATTTTTTTGCTGAAATATCTTATTAGAATATCAGCAATGATAAATAATATAACTGCTATAATTAATAGTGGCATATTTTCTTCTCCTTTGAAATTTTTAACAACCTAAAGCTGCTTTCCATTTTTAGAATATCATTTTTGGTTAGAAAATTTTCTAACCTCTATTTTATAAGCGATCCGAACTGCATGGTATTAAATGTTTAATCTCATATTCGCTGTCAGATGGAATAACACGATAAAACCAACCTTCGAAGTAAGGATCTTTTTCGATTATACTTGTATCGTTGAGTAATTGTTCATTCCTTTCAATTATTCTTCCGGTTATTGGACTAAGAACATAATGCACCAACCCTTCTTTGCCTTTAATTTGAGAGCAAGAATTACCTTGAACAATTTCATCGTCGATTTTTAATAATTCCAATTCGTTTATCGAATCAATTGTCTTTATAAAAAGATCGGTAACGCCGATTGAAATGGAACCGGTATTTTCAACTTCTGCCCAGCTTGCATAACCTAATCGAAAATATTTTGCCGGGCACGGAACATAAATAATTGAAGCATCATCAATGCGGCTTTTTGATTCTATTAATCTTTTTTGAATTTCCAGATACTTTAATCCGCGCGAGACAGATGAAATTAATTCATCTGCGGTAAAAGGCTTTGGAATGAAATCAATGGCTCCGTTGTATAGCGATTTAACCGCATTCTCTACAGTTGAATATCCGGTAGTCATTATCACAGGTGATAAAATTTTCTTCCTTGCAATTTCCTCTAAAAATTGAAAGCCGTCAAAATCCGGCATCATAATATCGCTGATAATAAGCCGGTAATTATTTTTATCAATTTTTTTAATCGCATCTTCCGCGGTAATTGATTGATCAACTTTATATCCTTCAGCGGAACAAATTTTATTTACTGCGTCTAGTACAACTTGTTCATCATCAACGATCAATATGTCTAATTGCTTGTTCATAATTTTATCTAACTCGAATCAAAGGTAAACGAATAATAAAAGTAGTTCCTTTGTTCAATTCACTCTCAACATTTATTGTGCCGTTATGGTTATCGATAATTCCCCAAATAACAGCGAGTCCCAATCCGGTTCCTTTTTGACCTTTGGTACTGTAAAACGGTTCGAATATTTTTGCTAAATCTTCTTTTGCAATACCGCAGCCGGTATCGGAAATTTTAATTTCGATATAATCTTTTTGTCCGTCAATATCGACCGCATCCCATTTTTGCCAATCGCATCCTTTGCGCGTGCAGCCTTCGTAAAAACCTTGAGAAGCAATTTCAATATTGAAAATTGGTGAGCCGCACTTCGGACATTTTTTCCCTTCTTCAATTAAAGAAGAATTACATTGCGGACACATCAAATTAATTTCTTTCTTTGCATCTAATTCTATTTCATAAATATGGCGGCTTTTCCCGTAAACCGGATCAAGATTTACAATTCCTTCATTGCCGTTTGCTTTCGCTTTCAATTTAATTGAAGGCATGCCGTCTATCTTTACTTCGTTGTCCATCAAGTCGTGGCGCTTTGGACAAATAGCTTTTTTGATATGCGTTATTCCGTAAGGCGAAAGACTAAGCTTGGATGATGAAATTGTAATGGTGCCGCCGCTTTTATCTATGGCATCGTGAGCGTTTACTAATAAATTTAAAATCACTTGTTGAATTTGATTTGAGTCGACAGTAATTGCCGGAATATTTGGATCAAGATTTTTTATCAACTTGATTCGATCGATTGCAAGCTGGTTTTCAACAACGCTAATAGCGTGTTCAATAATATCATTAATGTTCGCTTCATTTTTTTTAGGAACAGATTGTCGTGCAAAATCCAGAAGACTTTTTACAATTTCTCTGCTTCGTTTTGTTTCTCTTACAATTACTTTTAGATCTTCCTGAAGTTCAGGATTGTTTTGAGCTCGTTTTAAAAGAAAGCTGCTGTAGGTTAATACGCCGGTTAAAGGATTATTGATTTCATGTGCAACTCCGGCGGCAAGTCTGCCGAGCGATGCCATCTTATCAGATTGAAATAATTGCAGCCGTGCTTCGGAAAGCTTTTTTGTCATGTTGTTAAATGATCTTGCCAGCATTCCCATTTCATCGTCTCGTTTATCTTTTATAGTATAATTAAGATTTCCAATGCCAACTTGATTTGTAGCGTTCAATAATTCTTTAACCGGTTTGTCAACCCACCGCTTTACAAAAAATCCGATAATAAAACTTAATGCAAGTATCGCTGTAATAGCGAAGATTACAATTTCCATTTCACCTTTTTTTATCTGCTTGTCAACTTCATCAAGAGAAATAGTAACATCCAAAACTCCAAGTACTGTTTGCGATTTTGTATGCGCATGGCAGTCTGCGCTCCAGCAAGATTGTTCATTATAAATTGGGCTTATGATTCCAATTACTCTTGATGAGTCAGGATGAATTCTAAAAATTCTTGTTCGATCTTTTATCGGAAGTCTTTCTATCGGTTTATTTGCAGCATGGCAGGCATAACAGCTCTCAGCTTTCTTGTCGACCATCTTACCGATATCATCTTCCCTCGATGAATAAATTATTTCTCCAACTTTATTCAGAACTCGAACATCTCTAATCCCCGGCTGCTGACCGATTGTGTTAATAATTTTTAGAATTCTATCTCTTTGATTGAGAAGCATATCGTAGCGAGTGCTATGTTTTACAGTTTCGCTTAATTGGTTAGCGCTTCTTTCAACTTCTGCGAGGAGGCTGCTGCTGTGAGATTGAATATTGAAATATGAAAATATCCCGATAGTTATTATTGCAGTAAAACCAACTGCCACAATTAATTTAAATCCAATCTTCTTAAACATAATTCTTAAAATCCAAAAGCAACAATTGTTACTTTATATTGCAAATAATATCAAAGATACAAAATATCACCAACTGTAATTTACCTTTTCTTTTTCAATGAAACATTCACTTCGGTGCCTGGCTTATCTTTAGGAAAGCTTTTATCATCATGGCAATTTTCGCACGTTGGTGCTTTTGCAAAGTTCTTCTCCTTGTGGCATTCAATGCAGTCAAGGTCTTTATGATTTTCACTCAGCTTTAATCCGGAAACTTTGTGATCGAATTTTCCTGCTGCGAAATCTTTATGGCAGTTATTGCAATCGTTATTCAGCTTTACAAATTTAGATGATGAGCCATGGCATTTTTCGCATATTAAATTTTCATGAAATTTGTTTAATGCCCAGCCTGTAGTCACTGCATGATTAAACGGACTCATCGATTTATCTTTATGACAAAGATTGCATTTGTCATCTTGATGACAAGAGAAACATGGCTTATGGTGCTCTTCTTTTGATTTACGAATCTTAATCGGCATGTCGGAAGCTTTTTGTTGTGCAAATGTTGTTTTGGTTTTGTCATGACATTTTGTACAGTTCTCATCTTTATGACAGTCAATACATTTTGCACCAAATAAATTTACATGTTCGTTATGAAAGAACGTTACAATCTTTCCTTTGTTATAATTTGTTTCGTAAACAACTTTCTTTGGCTCGACTAATGCCGGATGACTTTTCCCGGTTATTTTTTTTACATAACTAGAAATAGAGATAGATTCATTTTTATTTTTTAATGCATGACAAGAAGTACAATCATTTGAATGACTCCATTCTCTATGACAATTTATGCATTGCCGATGATATGCAGCTTCTAAATCCGGTTTAGAAATGTCTTCTCTTTTCCGCGAAGTTTCATGGCAATTAATACAAGGTTGGATTGGCCCAATAGTATTATAATGATGGCAAGTTTCGCAGCCGCCGGACATTTGCGACATCTGCGCGTGCATCTTATGTGAAAAAACCACAGGCATATATCTATTGGATAATTCTTTCAAAATTTCAACTTCCGGCGCTTGTTCAGGTGATTGATTTATTGTAACCATTTCAGCCCGAGGGCAAGCAATAAGACAAGGATTTTTCTTAGTCGGCACATCGCAGGAATGGCAAGTCTTGCAAGTTAAATTTGAAAGAGAATGATTCTTCGGTAATTTATTTTGTGAATAAGTTGTTAGTGCGAAAAATAGAACAACAACAATTGTGAAAATTTTTTTAATCATTTCTGTGTCCCCCTTATCGCAAATTTTGATTGTGGTACAGAACTTTTATCCGGTAAACTCATAACCGGAAAATTCAGTACAATGAATCTATAAGCTAAAACCAATAGTGAAATGAATCCAACCGTAACTGAAATCTCTCCGATTGATGGAAAATATGGACCATATGAATATGGTGGGGTGTAAGCTACAACGAAATTATTAATCCTATTTAATAGAACACCAAAAATTACAAGAACGGATGCAACAAAAAGAAGCGGCTTCGATTTTAAAACTGCTTCAGATAAAAACATTCTCAACGGAACAATTACACCAAATAAAACTTCAATTACAAACATTACAGAAGCTGTGTTGAATTCTGTCAGATAAACAAAGCTGCCGCGTATAACCATATCGCCGATTTTAAATGCTAAATAAATTCCTAATATCGGCGGAACCATTCTTCCCAACTCAGAAAGAACATTCATTTCCGCTTTCAATCCTAATGAGCGTGAAGCTAGAATTGATTCGAAAATTACCATCGGATATCCGACTGAAATTGCTGATAAAAGAAACAACAAAGGCAGCACCGGAGTTTGCCACAGTGGATGCATTTTTGGTCCGGCAATAATCATCAATGTTCCCAATGACGATTGATGAAGAGTTGAAAGCACAACGCCAAGAATTATAAAAATGAACATGGTTTTTGATAATCCTTTATCAAGGATTCTGAGAATTGCATCCAAAGGTTTGTTAAGAATTGAAAATATTCCTTTCATTCTAACTTTTCCGATAAATCGCTCTGTAACAACAGG
Source organism: Bacteroidota bacterium (assembly GCA_023475265.1). Classification (GTDB taxonomy): domain Bacteria; phylum Bacteroidota; class Ignavibacteria; order Ignavibacteriales; family Ignavibacteriaceae; genus FEN-1297. Next base: position 51,727 of record JAMCWE010000074.1, on the reverse strand, counting down.
AAGAAACTCGATGTAGAGAACTGCAAGATACATGATAACACAAATACCAACTTCGAACAGAGCAGAATTTCCATTCCACATAATTAATGGATGCCAAATGTAGTACCACCGGCCAATATCAATTGATACAGCTAAAGCAACAAAAGTATAACCAAGCATTGCAGTAAGAAGCGCCGGCCTTATAATATCATGATATTGTTCTTTATGAATTACATGACTAAGCGCCGCAGTTGTAAATCCACCGGCAGCTAAAGCAACACCGGCTGCAACATCAATTCCAATCCAGATTCCCCAGGGATATTGATTATTCAAATTTGTAACGGCGCCAATTCCAAATATTAATCTACCGGCAAGAAATGCTAGGCCGTTAAGCGCTAAAATTACAAGTACAAAAACTCCAGGTGTAAAAAACTTTTTATATACAGGAGACGGTTTTGTAAAATGTTCCATAATAAATTCTCCTATTCAGGTTCATTTCGCTTTTTAGTAATCCACATTATTCCACCAAGCAAAGCATATAAAAATGCCGGTGGAACAAAGTATGCAAATATTCCATGTTGAATTGATTCTGACGCTCCAGGCATTGGTTTGTCTCCGGGTGAAGGAAAAGCTAACTTTGAAAAATCTTGATTAGCCAAATACATCCATGAAGTTCCGCCTGCTTCAGTTTCACCATAAATATGATTGAAATATTTATCAGGGTATCTTTTTATTCTTTCCCTGGCCTCTTTAATTAATTCATTTCTTGGTCCATAGGTTAATGCTTCAACGGGACAATTTTTAACGCATGCCGGCAGCAATCCTTTTTTTGTTCTCTCAATACAAAAATCACATTTTCTAATTTCAGGATTCATCGGCTTGTTATAATCGAAAGAAGGAATTTGGAACGGACAAGCAACCATACAATAACGGCATCCGATACATTTCTTTGTATCCCAGATAACCGATCCGTTTTCTTCCTTTGAAATAGCACCTACAATGCAAGCCGATACACAAGCCGGATGATCGCAATGCATACATTGAATTTTTACATCGGTCGGCAGCGCAGAATTCTGTGGGTTTGGATATTCATTTACAACTGTAAATGCATTCGGTTCAGGCCTTCTCATTTGTTTAAAGACTGAACGGTCTTCATATTTTATTTGATCTTCAGTCGGAATATTATGAGCAGTTTTACATGCCCATTCACAATTTCTGCAGCCGATACAAACAGTGGTGTCAACTAAAACTCCCATCCTATCTTCAGAAAGAATATTCTTGGGTTTTGCACTTGCAGATTTTGTTGAAATACCGGTTGCTGCCGCTCCAATTAGCGCAGTAGTTTTTAGAAAGCTTCTTCTATTTTGTTTTTCCATTTTTCCTTTCCCCGTTATCAGTTTTATCTGATAAAGCCCATTTAATTGTTTATAATTATTTAATGTTGTTAATATAATATTATGCCAATGACGTGGGCGATTGAAATTTTGAATCGTGTGAACTTAATAATTTATTTTCAAGCGAATTAATAATGAATAGAAAAATTATTTGTGTTGAAACTTTGTATTCGCTTCTCGCAACTGAAAATCACATTCGAACTTATTTGCCGAATTGAGAATCGTTGTAAGAAAATTTTTTTTAATAGAAGTTTTTTGATGTCTACTTGGAAAAAATTGTCATCATAAAATAGTTGATACATTGCAAACGAAATAGAATTAGAATGTTTGTAGACGAGTCATGATTACATTTATAGATAAGAGGAAAAATTTTTCTTATCTAAAAATGAATTAGGGCAGATGGCAAAGCGTTTTAATGAGATGTCTGCAAAGCTTGATGAAGCATACAAAGAAATAAAAAATTGGTCGGAAACTCTAAATGAAAAAGTGAATGAGAAAACTGAAGAATTAAAAAACATTTATAACCAGGTAAATCAAATTGAAAAATTAGCATCACTTGGAAAATTGGTTTATTAAAAAAATATCTACTCGTCTAAGCAAACCTGTAAAAGATATTTCTAAAATCGCTTTTGAATTCTTAGTTAATTATGAATGGCCTGGTAACGTAAGAGAATTAGAAAATGCAATAGAAAGAGCGCTTGTAATTGGGAAACATAATATTATAAATGTAGATGATCTCCCTTTCCGGGTTGCTTCAATTCAAATTGATGCGGACGTGGATAAAAAAAGTTTATCTGCAATGGAGAAAAAACATATCCTGAAAATATTAAATGAAAACAAATGGAATATATCCCGCGCTGCTAATATTTTAGAAATTGATAGAGTTACGCTGTACAATAAAATTAGTAAATATAATCTGCACAGAATTTCAAAATAATTCTCTTGTTAATTTCTTAAATGCTTTCCCTAAAAAATTATTTGGTATCGCTTCCTTAAAGATTGAAAATATTATATACCAAATTCTCCTTTTACTTCTTTAAACATTTGTATAGCGAAATCTAAGTCTTCTCTAGAATGAGCAGCAGATATTTGCACTCTAATTCTTGCGGCTCCTTTGGGCACAACCGGGTAAAAAAATCCGATTACATAGATTCCTTTCTCAAGAAGTCTAGCTGCCATTTTTTGCGAGAGCGAAGCATCGCCAATCATTATTGGTACAATTGGGTGAACGCCGGGTTTTATATTTAGCCCGGCTTTAGAAATTCCTTCGCGGAAATATTTTGTATTTTCTTCGAGCTTATCTCTAAGTTGAGTTGAGGATTTTAAAAGTTCAAGAACTTTTAATGATGCAGCAACAATGCTGGGGGCAACAGTATTCGAAAATAAATATGGACGAGAACGCTGACGAAGCATGTCTATGATTTCTTTTCTTCCGCTTGTATAACCTCCGCTGGCTCCGCCAAGAGCCTTACCCAAAGTTCCGGTAATAATATCAACTCTTCCAATAACGTCATTATATTCGTGAGTTCCTTTACCATGCTTTCCCATAAATCCAACTGCATGTGAATCATCAACCATAACCATCGCGTTATATTTATCAGCGAGATTACAAATATCTTTTAGCTTTGCAATAAATCCATCCATAGAAAAAACGCCGTCTGTTGCAATCAATCGAAATCTATTTGATTGGCTTTCTTTTAATTTTTCTTCAAGATCATTCATGTCGCTATTTTTGTATCGAAGGCGTTGAGCTTTGCATAAACGTATTCCATCAATTATACTTGCATGATTTAATTCATCGCTAATTACAACATCTTCTTCGGAAAGAATTGTTTCGAACAGTCCGCCGTTGGCATCGAAGCATGAAGTATATAAAATTGTATCTTCAGTCCCGAGAAATTCTGAAATTTTTTGTTCTAAATCTTTATGAATCTCTTGCGTGCCGCAGATAAAACGCACCGAGGAAAGTCCGTATCCCCATTTGTCATAGCTTTCTTTGGCAGCTTTAATTATTTCTGGGTGATTAGCTAATCCGAGATAATTATTAGCGCACATATTTAAAACTTGATTACCATCTTTAACTTCGATTCTGGCACTTTGCTGAGAAGTGATAACTCTTTCGCGTTTTAATAATCCTTCTTGTTCAATTTGATTTAATTGCTGCGAATAAAAATTTTTCATAGAAGTATTCATCTAAATTCCCTTTCACTGAAATTTTGTTTCTAAAATTTTGCTTTTGGTATAAAGCTGTAATCATATTCTTGATGAAATTGTTTTTCATCAAGAAATAAAAATTGGAAAAAATATTACAACCAGTTTAGAATAATTTTTCCTGAATTACCGGACTTCATTAATTCGAAACCGTCTTTATATTGTTCAAAGTGAAAATGATTTGTAATGATTGGCGATATGTCCAATCCTGTTTGAAGCATCACCGTCATCTTATACCAGGTTTCAAACATTTCTCTTCCGTAAATTCCTTTTAATGTTAATCCGTTAAACACAACTGTTTCCCAATTTATTCCTGCATTCGATGGAAGAATTCCAAGCAGTGCAACTTTCCCGCCATGGCACATTACCGATAACATACTTTTCAAAGCTTCAATATTTCCGGACATTTCTAATCCGACATCGAAACCTTCTTTCATATTTAATTCATTCATTACGTCGGATAATTTTTCTTTGGTTACATCGACGGTTCTTGTTACTCCCATTTTTTTTGCCAGCTCAAGTCTGTTTGCATTAACATCGGTGATAACAACATAACGTGCGCCGGAATGTTTTGCAATTGCCGAAGCCATAATGCCTATTGGCCCTGCCCCGGTTATTAAAACATCTTCGCCAAGTAAATCGAATGATAATGCTGTGTGTGTTGCATTTCCAAAAGGATCAAAAATTGAAAAAATATCTTCCGGAATAGAAGGATCGCAGTGCCAAACATTTGAAACCGGAATGCAAAGATATTCCGCAAAACAACCAGGACGATTTACACCAACACCTTTTGTGTTTGGGCAAAGATGTCTTCTTCCGGCTCGGCAATTTCTGCAATGACCACAAACGATATGTCCTTCGCCGCTGACTAGCTCGCCGATTTTAACATCTTGAACATTGCTTCCAATTGCTTCAATAGTTCCAACATATTCATGACCAACCACCATCGGTACCGGAATTGTTTTTTGCGCCCATTCATCCCAATTATAAATATGAATATCAGTTCCGCAAATTGAAGTTTTATGAATTTTAATTAAGACATCGTTTATACCTATTTCAGGAACCGGAACCTCATCAAGCCATAAACCAGGTTCGGTAAATTTTTTTACAAGCGCCTTCATTTTTTTCATTGAAAATTCCTTTTAGAAATTTGAATGTGGTTTTGATAATAATTATATGAATTATTAAATATTAAGATTGTTATGTTAAAATTATAGATATGGAAATTAAACAACAACTTGGATTTTTTTATCCCTCAAAAGGCAAGAATAATTTGTTGAAATGAAGATTATCAGCATACGCTGAAAATATTAACTTGATTGAAGATTAAATAATTGATAGAAGTGCGAACTCCGAATTTGTTTGATTCGTAGAAGATTCTTTAATCTTTTTAATTCGATTTTCAAACCAATCGTCGTTTAAATCATTTTCTAAAGCTGTAATTCGCAGCCAGGATATTTCAATGTCGGAAACAATATCATCAGCATAGGCAAGTTTTAGTCCGTCGGAAATAAAAGATTCAGCAATCTTTTTCTCCGAAAATTTAATCGGCGTTTCGATTATGTATTTGTTTGCGAGAAGGTCTCTGATTGTATCTTCGTAAAAATCTTTAGCAAAACCTAATTTATCAGCAATACTTTTTAAAATTTTCTTTTCTTGTTCAGTTATTTGTTTATCCTTTTTAGCAACAATTAAAAGTCCTTTTAAATAATTACTTTTATCTAACTGTGTTATTTCCATTTACCCTCTCTTGGAAAAATCTACAATATTAAAAAAGATTACAGACGCCTATGTTTCTTTTAATAATAAATTATCGAACATTACTAAATAAATTTTAATCTACTAAAATAGCAGTTAAATTGTGAGCAGATAAGATATCCAATACACTTTATTCTCTTCATAATTTTTTTAATTACGCAAAAGCTGTTCAGTCACAATAAAATATTAATGAATGGCGGCCTAAATTTGAAAGAACCAATTATATTAAACCTGGAAAAATATAACGAAGCAACAAATTAGTTCAATAAATATAACTCAGTTCAAACTACGCAAAGTTAATATCATTTAGAATCTCAACGCAAGGAAGAAATCTTTACTGTCAAACTGTTTCAAAGGGAGTTGGCCTATACTAAATTTTAAGAATAGAATTACTTTAATCTTGGAAATAAATTTACTGCATTAAATTCGTTTGTTAAAAATTAATGCAGCAATTTTTTTATTCCAGAATCTAAAAAATAAACCAGATAGATTTAGGCAATTTCATAAGTTTTTTCTTCTTTAAATGAAAACAGCTCATGAAATTCTTCCATCACCGCTAAGCCTATCATCCTTGCAGCCTTTTCGTATGGGATTTTACCGGTATTGATGATCATGTGGTACAGAAGAGGATCCTCAATATCTTTGTTAAAATATTTTTTAAAATAATTCTCCCGCGCAAGGTCTTCCTTTTTAACAAATTCGATGGCTCCTTTTCTATCGAGATTATAAATTTCTTGAACGTGAGGAATCCTTGTTTCTACCGGAGCTACAAGTCGTACATGAAAAGTATTTTTTAACTTTGCTGTTATTACATTTGCAGCACGGCCTACAATTACAACATTTCCTTTTTGTGCAAGTTGAATTATTGTGCTGGAAGTTTTACTGACTAAAATCCACGCATGCGGATGTATTCCGAATAATTCATTCATTGTTGATTTTAATTCGGACAACTTATCTTCAACAAGATACTTTTCAAGCTTTTGCGGTAAGTGGTGATCTTCAAGAACTTTTTCGATCAAATTCTTATCGAACATTGTCCACGGAACAGAACTTTCATCGGCATAAGGCTGTAAGAATTCAACTAAAGCTTGAGCAACTTTATCAGCGCCTGCACCAGTTTCTCTTGATAACGTAATACATGGTCCTGGTTTAGCGCCTTTTCGTTTTTGATCTGAATCTTTCGTATGAGATTCGATATAAAGTTTTGCTTTTTCGAGAGCTCCTTTTACTATCATTTTGATCGCCTCCTTTTAGTTAACGATCGTTCATAATGTAATAAGAGAATTAAGATTTGCTGATATTAATTTAATTAAAATTTATATGAAGGTGAAGTTCAAAACCTATACACTAATTTTTAACCGGTATTGGTGAATAATTAAATTTGAAAACAAAATCATTCATTGCATAAATGAATTTTATTTTCAATCTCCCAGGCTAAACATATCCGGAAATTTTTTTAATACTGCATTACCAATTAATTCCGCTGATTCATCATCAGTCATTAGACGTGTATTGATTGTGAGGTTGTATTGCAAGGGGTCGGAAATCTCTTTGTGAAAATAATTCATTACATAATCTCTTCGGTCAATATCTTCATGTTTTATAAAATCCATTGCCTGTTGTCTATCATAATTAAACAGCTCACGTACGTGTTCTATTCTGTCTTCAAGCGGTGCAACTAATCTAACATGAAAAGAATTCGGCTGTTTAGAAGTGATTATATTAGCCGCTCTATCAAGAATAATTACATTTCCAATTTGAGCAAGCTGTAAAATGGTTTCAGTAGTCTTATGCACTAAAGTAAAAATTGGAGGCTGACCGCCAAGAAGTTCAATCATTATAGATTTAACAGCAGAATATTTTTCTTCCTCCATTATTTTAATAAGGTTCTGAGGAAGATGATGATCTTGAATAACTTTTTCGATTAGGTTTTTATCAAACATCGTCCAAGGAACAGGATTGCCGTTATAACTTTTCTGGAAAAATTCTATAATTTTTTCGCTGATTATATCCGCACGTGCGCCGGTTTCCCGTGAAATAGTTATGCACGGACCAATAGTTACTATTTTCTTTTTATCTTTTTTTTCAGGCGATAATTTAGGATGAGCTTCAACATATTGTTTTGCTTTTTCGAATGGGCCTTTCACAAACATATTAAGAAATCCTTCCGCTAATTGAAGAGCATTAAAGAAAAATCGTTTTGCATAGAAGATGAATTTTAATCGTACTATCCGCTAATACATATATGACGAAATCGTTTTAAAATTGTTTCAATAAATATAGCAGATTGAAATATTCTGTTGTGATAAAGAACATTTTTTCCTGTAGGGAAAAATTATTTGGCAATTTCAAAAATAAAAATTGCTAAACTATTTTCATTTTGTTTGATAGTTAAAAAATGAGAAACAAAATAATCTTTCAATTAAATCTCTCGAAAATTTATCGTAAATTAATTGTGTAAAATTTTAAATCATCGGCAATAATTTAATCAAACATTCCGGTGGAAAAATAAAAATGTAAGCACATAAGGGAGGAAAAATTATGGATTACAGAATTGAAACCGATAGCATGGGTGAAATTAAAGTCCCAACTGATAAATACTACGGCGCTCAAACAGCTCGTTCTTTAATGAATTTTAAAATCGGCGGCGAAAGATTTCCAAGAGAAATAATTCGAGCGCTTGGAATACTAAAGAAAGCCGCTGCACTTACAAATCAAGGGCTCGGAATTCTTCCGTCGGAAAAAGCAGACTTGATTGTCAAAGCAGCAAATGAAGTAATTGATGGGAAGCTTGATGAACATTTCCCGCTTGTCGTTTGGCAAACCGGCAGCGGAACGCAAACCAACATGAATGCTAATGAGGTTATTTCAAATCGTGCAATTGAACTTGCAGGCGGACAAATGGGAAGTAAAAAACCTATTCATCCAAACGACGATGTAAACAAAGCTCAATCTTCGAATGATACTTTCCCAACCGCTATGCACATTGCAGCAGTTGAAGAAATTAATCGTCGACTGATCCCAATGGTTATAAAATTAAGAGATGCCTTATCAAAAAAATCAGAAGAGTTTAAGAATATTATTAAGATCGGAAGAACTCATTTGATGGATGCAACTCCGCTTACTCTTGGACAAGAATTTTCAGGTTATGTTCAGCAATTGACAAACGGACTTGAAAGAATCAATAGCTGTCTTCCGCATTTGTATGAATTGGCTTTAGGCGGGACAGCAGTTGGAACCGGATTAAATACACATCCTGAATTTGCAGTGAAAGCTGCTGCAAAAATTTCTGAGCTTACTGGAAAACCTTTTATCTCAGCAAGAAATAAATTTGAAGCATTAGCAGCGCACGATGCTTTGGTTGAAACAAGCGGAGTTCTAAAAACTCTTGCTGCTTCATTAATGAAAATTGCAAATGATATTCGCTGGCTTGGTTCGGGTCCGCGCTCCGGAATCGGTGAATTGCTTTTACCGGAAAATGAACCTGGAAGTTCCATCATGCCTGGGAAAGTTAATCCGACACAATCTGAAGCCATGACAATGGTTTGTGCTCAGGTTTTTGGGAATGATACAACTGTTACATTCGCAGGTGCAAGCGGTAACTTTGAACTGAATGTTTTCAAGCCAGTAATAATTTTTAACGTACTTCAATCAATAAGACTTTTAGCAGATGCTTGCGAAAGCTTCACTGATAATTGTGTTGTCGGTATTCAAGCTAATGAAATTAATCTTAAGAAGAATCTTGAAAATTCTTTAATGCTGGTAACGGCGCTTAATCCTCATATCGGTTATGACAATGCCGCTAAAGTTGCAAAGAAAGCTCACAAAGAAAATAAAACTTTAAAGGAAGCCGCAATTGAGTTGAATCTTCTAACTGCGGAAAAATTTGATGAAGTTGTGCGTCCCGAAAAAATGATCGGACCGAAAGCTTAACACACGGGAGACTCACTTTTAAAGTGAGTCTCACTAATTCTTATGATCGATAAAGAGACTTGTAAAAAATTAGCCATTGAAATGCTTGTTGAACCTGGCTTATATCGCTGGTGCGCTTGCGGACTTTCCAATACACAGCCATTTTGTGATGATTCACATTATGCTACGGGCATTGAGCCAATAAATGTTAGGTTCGATGAGGAAAGAATTGTCGTGTGGTGCGGCTGCAAAAAATCCACTACAAATCCTTTCTGCGATGGAATTAAAAAAGTTAGTGAGATGAAATCTTGATTAACTGGAATGGATTGCTCTCGCTTTTTATCGCTTGTATTGAGTTTATACTTGTTATAAACCTTCTCATATTTACCGGGAAAAATAAAATTAATTTACTTGCGATAATTCTAATTGCTCTTTTAATGGGATACCAGATATTTGAATTTTTAATGTGCACATTAAACCTCAAATATTCTTATATGTCTTATCTAGCCTTTGTTGATATTTCATTTCTCCCGCCGCTTAATTTTTACTTTATTACTAAATATTTTGGATACGAAAAAAAGTATTTCAAATTAATTTTTCTTCCTGCAATTGCGTTTGCAATCTATTATTATTTTGTAATTGATAGATTTGCCGTTACTGCCTGCACGGTTTTGTATGCATCATACAGCTATCCATTAGGATGGTTGTTTGGATTATTTTATTATACCCCGGTAGTGTTTGTAATGATTTTTCTTTTTGTTGTTAAGGACAAACAGAAAAATGATAAAGAAAAGAAAAAAGCAAAAATATTATTTGGCGGATTGATCTTCATTTCAATTCCAGTAGCAATCGCATTTGTTATGCTAGCTTTTAAACATTATCAACTGCTTGAAATAATTGAGAGTGTTATGTGTAAATTTGCTTTTGTATATGCAATTTGTCTTTCATATTTTGTATTGACCAATAAGGTAATCAAAAATGAATGAAGTAATTCTGAATATTTATTTAATAATAAATGAAGGTTACGTAAGTGAATTTCGCGCTATTGCTTATGAGATGGAAGGCGGCGATGACAATAAAATAAAATTCCTTAAAAGTAAAGCGGCGGAAGATTTTTCCCGCTCATACAAGTTTGATGCGCCGACAAATAAAAGAGGGAAATTGATGAAGTATCCTAAATTTGCAAAGCTGGAAAAACAAGGAATGCAGTACCAATTGTTTGAAGAAATATTTGAGAACTTTAATGTTCCCCAGAATCCATTAATTTGCGTTACTCCGGTAGTTGACGGAAAAATCTTAGCTGGTGCATAAATTATAAAAAACCAATAATCACTAATCAATTCTTGAACTTAAACATGAACTTGAACTCGGACAAAATATAAGTTTACGATTGCCTGCAGAAGGCAGGTTCAAGATGATGAAAGACTATGATATGAAAAAGTTGATAATATTTTTTTTCACTATTTATTCTGTTGTTATGGCTAAATCAAATACTCAATTTGTTGGCAATATTAAATCCTACAAAGTAACTTCAAATCTAATAGAATTTAAATTGGATAATTCACGTCTTAATGTTTATGTAGTTGATAGTAATGTCATTCGATTTCGGTATACAAATAATAAAGAATTTTCCAAAGCTCCATCTTATGCAGTAATAAACGACGAGAAGAATAAAGTAGAATTTAATTTTGATGACAAAGGAAATTATTTCCTACTTTCAACTTCTAAATTGAATGTTAAAATTTCAAAATCTCCCTGCCGTGTTTCAATCTTTGATAAAGATATGAATCTTATTAACGAAGATGAAAAAAGTTTTGGCGTTAGTTTTGACAACGGCAAAATAAAATGTTATAAAAAACTTTTTGATGACGAAAATTTTTATGGTTTAGGCGAGAAAACCGGCGGCCTAAATAAAAGAGGAAATCTATACACTATGTGGAATACCGATCATCCGGCTTATGATAATACTTGGGATCCGCTTTATGTTTCAATTCCATTTTTCATCGGTGAAAGAAATTATAAAACATATGGAATTTTCTTCGATAACACTTACAAATCTTATTTCAGCATGGGTGCAAGCAACAATCGCTTTTATTGGTTTGGTACAGATGGCGGAGAGATGAATTATTATTTCATATATGGGCCTGATATGAAAAAAGTAATTTCATCTTATTCAGAACTCACCGGCAGAATGCCGCTCCCTCCAATGTGGGCGCTTGGATATCAGCAAAGCAAATGGAGCTATTATCCTGAATCGACCGTTAGAAGAATCGCTCAGACATTTCGCGATAAAAAAATTCCTTGCGATGTAATTTATTTGGATATTCAATATATGAACGGTTACCGTGTCTTTACCTGGAATAAAGACAGATTCCCTCATCCCGAAAAAATGTTGAGTGATTTAAAAGAAGAAGGATTTAAGATTGTCCCGATAATTGATCCGGGAGTAAAAGCAGACTCCAATTATTTTGCTGCTAAGGAAGGTTTGAAGAAAAATTTGTTTGTCAAATATCCTGATGGTGTTGTTTATCAAGGAGAAGTTTGGCCTTCCTGGTCATACTTTACGGACTTTACAAAAAAGGAAGGAAGAGATTGGTGGGAAGAAAAACTTTCTGCATTGCTTAATCAAGGCGTGGAAGGTTTTTGGAATGACATGAATGAGCCTTCTGTTTGGGGACAAGATATTCCAGATATAATTCAATTTAATGATAATGGATTTGGAACAACATATAATAAAATTCATAATGTTTATGCACTCGAAGAAGCAAAAGCTACATTCAATGCATTTCAAAAATATTCTCCGAACAAAAGACATTTCATGTTAACTCGCGCCGGCTTTGCGGGCATTCAAAGATATTCTGCAGTTTGGACCGGAGATAATGTTGCAAATGAAGAATCACTTAGACTTGCATGCACAATGCCGCAAGGATTGGGATTGAGCGGAGTTCCATTTATTGGTTCCGATGCCGGAGGATTTATTGGAGTGCCGTCTTCAAGACTTTATACTCGCTGGATGGAATTAGGAGCTTTTACTCCTTTCTTCCGCGGACACTCATCAATCAATCAAAAAGATAAAGAGCCGTGGGCATTCGGCGATGAAGTAGAAGAATGGGTTAGAAATATTATTTCTCTTCGTTATGAACTTTTACCATTTCTTTATAATGAATTTTATAATGCTTCAGTTACCGGATTGCCGATAATGCGTTCGATGTTTTTGAATTTTCAAAATGATGAGGAATGTTATTCCGATGCAGCGCAATATCAATTTATGATCGGAGATAATTTATTAGTTGCGCCGGTTGTTGATGAAAACAGTAACTTCAAAAAACTTTATTTGCCGGAAGGAAAATGGTTTGATTGGTGGACAGGAAAAATCTATAACGGCAGTCAGTGGATAATTGTTGAAGCTCCAATTAATCAAATTCCTTTCTTTATTAAACAAGGCGGATTTATTCCGATGCAGAATGTTGAGCAATATGTCGGTGAAAAGAAAATGGATGAGCTTAAAGTAGTAGTGTTTCCTTCCGCCGAAAGCAAATATAATTTCTATGAAGATGACGGAATAAGTTATGATTATAAGAATGGAAAATATTCATTGACAGAATTCGAATCTAAGCTGGGGAATAATTCCGGAACGATTTCTATTAAGAATACGCACGATAATTATAATACCGGCAGGAAAGATTATCTTTTAAAAATTTTAGATACTGAAAATGTTTCGAGTGTCTCTGTCAACGGAACAAAACTTAAAAAATATTCTGATGAAGAAAACTTAAATCTTTCCAGCGATGGATTTTATTTCAACAGCAAAGAAAAAATCCTTTTTGTAAAAGTAAGGAATGAAAGGAATATTGAAATTAAATATTGAAGCGGATTTTATTTATTGGTCTCTGATTATGACCCAATAGAATTTGCTTTGTTGCACAAACGCTTTGTATATTTAAACAGAGTTAAATACAATTCATAAGTTATAAAATGCAAAAGCAACAAATTACATATAGTAATTCTATAGAGGCAATAGTGGCATTAGCCAAGCGTCTTAGCGTTTATGAAGAACATCAAGGGATTTCATCCGAGGAATTTTTTGATAAATATCGTAAAGGGTTATTTGAAGATAGTATTGAATTTGTTGAATGGTCAAATGATTATCAAAACTTCCTTGCTCTCAAACTTGAATTAGAAAATCTCTTAGGCCATGCTGCCTGAAAAATTATCACTCTACTTAAACGAAGTAGAATCAATTCTGAAATCTCTTAAAGATTGTTATTTTGAAAAATATGAAGAAGAAATCCTAACGCCGAACCGGATTAATCTTCGAATCCGAATTAGGTTTTTAAAAGGCTATTTGTTGGAGCTTAATGAAGCAGTAATTTTGGAAAAAGGAGAACTTCAAAATCTTTCGTACCGATATCACTTCCAGGATGGAAATAATAAATTGATTTTTCGATATGATAACACACCACATTTTTCTGATCTAGAGAATTTTCCAAATCATAAACATGATTCGTCTGGAGTCATAGGAATAAATAAACCTTTAATAACAGAGTTAGTCGCAAGCGTTATAAAACAGATGGAAGGTTAGGGAAAAATTTTGGGATGTAAACAGTTTATGTTTAATCTCGATGATAAATAAAGCAGATAATCATGAAATACAAAAAAACTATTCTGGTTCTATTTGTTATAATTTTTACATTCATTAATCTAAAAGGTGCCCGATTGTTTGTAACTGATAAAAGCAAATCTCATTTAGCCGAAATACCGGCAGCAAGGACCTTTAAAAAAGATTTAAACAAATTTTATTCAACTAAAAGATTAGGTTCTTTTGTCGAGGACGGGAAAACAAATTTTAGATTATTCACTCCTGATGCTGAAAAAGTTACTCTTGTAACATTTCAAAAACCGGAAGATAAAACAGGTGCTGAGTATGAAATGAACTCAGATTCAAACGGTGTTTGGGAAACTTCTATTGAAGGCGAACATTACGGATTGTTTTACGGATTTAAAATTTTTAATCTCAAATACCCGGCAAAGAAAAATATTCTATGCCTCGATCCTTACGCAAAGGCTGTTGCTTCATTCAATACTTTTTATACGCCGCACAAAGCGATTGTTGTTAACGATAAAAATTATAATTGGGAAGATGATCATTGGATTGTAAGAGATTGGCGCGATCTAATTATTTATGAAATGAACATTAGAGATATGACTGCCGATCCTTCTTCCGGTTCCGATAAACCCGGCACTTACAAAGGACTAATTGAACAGGGAAAGCCGGGCGGAATTGATTATATTAAAAAACTTGGCGTTAACACAGTTGAGCTTTTACCTTCACAAGAATTTGCGAACATTGAAATTCCGTATTTAGATTCTTTAAACGGAAGCTACAACGCCTGGAATCCATATGAACGAAATCATTGGGGATATATGACCGCCGCATTCTTTGCCCCGGAATCTTATTACAGTGAAAGTAAACTTGATTGGAATACCTGGAGCGGAACTTCTGCAAAACAAGTAAATGATTTCAAAGATATGGTTAAAGCATTCCACAAAAAAGGAATTGCCGTAGTGATGGATGTTGTGTACAACCATATTTCAGAATATGAGTTGGGCAATTTAAAAGAAATTGATAAAGATTATTATTTCCGTTTGGATAAAAGAGGTAATTATACTGCTGAAAGCGGCTGCGGCAACGATCTAAAAACAGAACGCCCGATGGTTCGGAGAATGATTGTAGAATCTATTTTATACTGGATGGAAGAATATCATATCGACGGTTTCCGTTTTGATCTTGGAAAATTAATTGATTGGGAGACGGTTGAAGAAATTTCTCACGAAGCAAAAAAGATAAATCCGAAAGTAATTTTAGTTTGTGAACCCTGGGGCGGCGGATACGATCCTGCCGGTTTTTCTTTACGCGGCTGGGGAAGCTGGAACGATCAAATTAGAAACGGCATTAAAGGTGAAAATCCTTTTAATGGACTCGGATGGATTTTCGGAAATTGGTATGGAAACAATAGTCCGGCAAGAATTAAAAGTTATGTGAATGGAACTTTAGTAAAAGACACGCTTGGATTATTTCAGAAGAAAGAACATTCTGTAAATTATCTCTCGTCGCATGACGGCTACACACTTGGTGATTTTATTAGATTAGGAACCGGCGCTGTCGGCGCTAATGATATAATAAAAGATGTTGATTCATTTGTAAAGCTTACTCCACTGGAATTAAAATTGAACAAGCTTGGTGCATTATTCCTTTTCTCTTCCCAAGGCATTACAATGTTTCAGGAAGGTGATGAGTTTGCCAGAACAAAAGTGATTCCTTACAGCGAAGAAATTCCGGATACAAACAAAGGAAAGATAGATCATAACAGCTACAATAAAGATAACGCAACTAATTACATTAACTATAAGCACGCGGAAATTAATTCTGATCTTGTGGATTATTATAAAGGATTAATTTCTTTGCGTGAAAAGTTTCCGGCATTCCGCAGAGCAAGTTATGATGATGTTAAGTTTTATGAAGTGAATGGTAATCCATTTGCTCTTGGTTATCATCTTGATTACGGCAACGAACATTTCATTGTTCTCTTCAATGCTGATAGAAAAAAAGAAGAAAGCTTCAATCTTCCGGAAGGTAATTGGGAAATCCTGGTTAGTCAAGACAAAGCCGGCGTAGAGCCGCTTGGAATTATTTCAAACAAAATTGAAATTCAGCCGACAACAGGAATGGTACTGAGGAAAAAATAAATTGTTTAATTGTCAAATTGCTAAAAACAATTAAACAATTTCCATATGAGCAATTCTCCTCTAAAAAAGAATGGGCATTCATCTGAAAATTATTATTTTTTTAGCTTATAAAAATCCTCTATCCATCAATTTAATCTGCGAGTTTATCAAAAAAGTTTGTTTAGTCTTCAAAAGAATCTGCCTAAAGCTCAAAGAGATTTTTCCCAGCACTAAAGAGAATTTCTGCTGAGTCAAAGAGATTTGCCAGTATCTCAATGAAAGATTCCAAAGCATTAAAGAAGATTGCCAATAATTTGAAGAGATTTTCCAACGAATCAAAGAATATTTCCAATACATCAAAGAGGCTTTCCGATAGGTCAAAGAAGTTTTCCAGCGTCTCAAAGAGAGATTCCAGAGGGTCAAAGAGGATTTCCAAATGATTAAAGAAGATTTTTTTTAGTGTGAAAGTGCTTTTCTAATCAAAAAATGAAGTTTCCCCAAAAAATATTTGAAATATTTTCCTAAATAGGATGAATTTCATCTATATAATATATGTAAGCAAAATAAATTATCTATAATTATAAAGAGGAGTCAGAAATGGCTATCAAGATTGATCACCAAATTCAAGATTGTGATTTTCTTTTAAAAGCAGTAGACGGCAACCGTACTGCCATGACTGCGAAAGGATTCACAGAGGCTAAGTACACTTCATTAACAAGCGCTAAAATGGCGCTTATAATGAAAGAAGCAGCTCAACAAAAAGCAGTAAAGTTAGTAGATGATAAAACCGCTGAGCAGAATGAATCAATAAAAACGGTAACGGGAATCATTCAGCAGGTTAAGAACAGCGGCAAAAGCGCTTATGGTAAAGATGCGCGGTTATTAAAAATCTTTAAGGTAGGCGAAACAATACCGGCTTCTGTCGGTGCACTACGATCGCAATGTGAATACTTTACTGCATTGGTACTGGAACATCATGATGTGCTTTTGGAAAATGGATTAACGCAGGAAGATATAGATGCGTTAAACTCATCATACGGATTGTTAGTATCTGCAGATGCAAGCCAGGAGAATGCAAAGAAGCTGCAGGTAAGCGCTACAATGATGCGAGATGATGCATCGAAGAAACTGAAAGACCAGACATTCAAAACGCGGAGCTTTGCACAGACGTGTTTTGCAAAGAACCCGGAAATATTAGTCCAATTTAAACCACTGCCGAAAGGCGGCGGGCGCGGGGGGAATGGCGGAACGGATAATAATCCGCCAACACCTCCAGATAATCCGCCGGCATAATAAGCGGTAAGGGCATGAATGCCCTGCGGAATATTTTATAATTTATTGTTCTCCCAGCCCTGGAAGGGCTGGGCTATTTAATGCTGAGCTAGTGAATGGCTGGGCTATTGAATGTGAACGGCTTGTCTATTGAATGAATTATTATTTATGAAATAGATTTTTAAATAGATAGAATAATTGAAAAATATTTTTTGCATGGAAAATATAATTATTATAGATAATAGGACAACTCATGGTTTTATAATTGCTCTGTTATTTGCAGCAATAGAAAAATAATAACACATTCGTTTACAGCGATAGAATATAATTATAGCCCAGTCCTTTACGACTGGGGATATAAAAAGAGAAAAAATTGTTACGCCATTTATGGCGTTATTATAGATTAACATATTAGAAGGGAAGAATAATGGGACATGTATATTATAAAATATGGATCCATTCAATATGGAGTACAAAAAACCGCTATCCATTTATGAATAAAGAAATCAGATATAAGATATTTAATCATATATTGGAGAACGCGAAAGAAAAAGGATTCCTAATTGAAATGATTAACGGATTTTCTGATCATTGTCATATTCTAATATCTTTAAATCCAAAATATGCAATTAGCGAGGTAGTGAATAATATTAAAGGGGAAGCGTCTCATTGGATAAATTCTGAAAAATTAACCGCAACTCATTTTGCATGGCAGGAAGGTTATTCTGCATTTTCGGTTAGCGAATCTCAAGTGGAGAAAGTAAGAAATTATATAAAGCGGCAGGAAGAACACCATAAAAAGCAAAGCTTTGTTGATGAGTTAAAAAAATTATTGGAATTGCACAATATAGAGTTTGATGAAAAATATTTGCTGTAAGGGTAAGTGCATGAATGCCCTTGGGATTATTTATTATTTCTTTTCCCAGCCGTGAACGGCTGGGTTATTGAACCGTGAACGGGGATATTGAACGGCAGGGATATTTATACGATGAGCTATTGAATGGATTATTATTGATGAAATTTTACAATAGCCCAGTCGTTTACGACTGGGGATATAAAAAGAGAAAAAATTGTTACGCCATTTATGGCGTTAAGATATATTAACAATTTGAAAAAGAAGAAAGAGAATGTTATTTCATCCAAAAGAATGGCTTGATAAACAACTCTCTTTATAGTATTATTGACAGTACTAATGAAAGGATTATTAATATGGCACAAATAATAACGGCAAATGATTTGAAAACCAAAGGCGTTACTATTTTAGATCAGGAAGCTTCCGATGGTAATGAAGTAATTGTAACCGTAAGAGGAAAAAATAAATACGTTGTCCTTCCGATTGATAAATACAATTATTTAAGGGAATGTGAATTAGAAGCGGCTTTACTTGAAACTAAAAGAGATATTAAAGAAGGAAAGATTATAAAAGAATCGGTGGAGAAACATATAAAGAGAATAGCTCGTGGCTGAAATAATTTATACCGACAGCTACTTAAAACGAGCCAAAAGATTCATCAAAAAGCATCCTGAATTAATCTCTCAGTACGGAAAGACATTAAAATTACTAGAATTAAACCCCAATCACCCTTCCTTAAGATTGCATAAACTTCAGGGGAAATTATCCGAGTTATATTCTGTTTCGATAAATATTTCTTACCGTATTTCAATTTATTTTCTAATTGATAAGGATAAAATAGTACCGGTTGATATCGGCAGTCATGACGATGTTTATTAAAAGTGTAAATAAAAAGGAACAAAACAACGTAAATTATTAGAGCAACATTCATGGCCTAAATCCGCCGCGGAGTGACCTCGAATGTTTTGTGAAACTCCGAAGTATAAAATAAATTGGCTAAAACCTTAGTAACTCCATCAGAAACCCATTTAATAACCTTATTACTTTATTTGACATGATAAGGTAATAAGGTTAAAGTGCCTGAGGGAAGTTAGTATTGCTAAGGTTAGAAATTCTGTCATGAAATGGTTTTGTGCAAGCGGGGCAAGGGAAAGCAGAACCCTTTGTAGTTGTAAATATTATTTTCTATATAATCTTCAATCCCGTCTGAATGATTTCTTTTACAAATGGATTGTCCTCTGTAAAATCAACTGTTTTAAAAGGATGTACTTCAAGGTCGGTTGAAGTTTGAAGGATATATTTATTTAATTTTTTCTTATCAAAAAACCTGCTGCCCTCGAACTTATCCGACACAACAGCCAAATCAACATCGCTGTATTCCCTTGCATTTCCCCTTGCATACGAACCAAACAAATAAACGTATTTTATAGGAAATTCATCCGAAACAAGACTGATAAATTTACTTACAATGTTATTTATATCTGATTGGCTATACAACGGTGCAATTCCTTTATTTTTAAAATATATTCTTCTGTGAATTCTTTAGTACATTTATTATGAAAGTCGAATTTATAATCCGGATAACGCGCCTCAAGGTTAAAATCGTTTATCTCAAGCAATAAAGTAGCTTCATTTTCTGAAACAGGATATTTGGCTTCATCAGCAATCTTCTTAAGGTTATGTGTCTTTGGCGGAATATCGCTTGAGTTGTTCTTAACCCACAGAGCCTTCAGAATCTTTTCCTATGAAAGATGCCCGATAAACAAAGCCCAATCGTAATTACCGGAGTTAAAGTTACTTTCCATTGAGGATAAATCATTTTCAGATGTTTTTATCCAATATTTTATGTGATCTTTTTTATCCATTTCAATCAATTAGGATTATTTCAAATATAACAATATCATTTTCTCTAATCAAAATTTTATTCCGGATACTGAAGCATAAATTTTTTTTTTACAATATTCTGCTAAAGCACAGCGAGACTAAGGGTAACTTCAAGGTCTAAATCCGCCGCGGCGGAGTGACCTCGAGGTTTTGTGAGACTTCAAAGTATAGAATAAATTGGCTAAAACCTTAGTAACTCTGTCATAAACTTATTTTATAACTTCTTATTACATTATTTTAAATGATAAGAAGGTTAAAGTACATGAGTGAAGTTAGTATTACTAAGTTAGAAATTCTGTCATGAACTGGTTTCCTGCAAGCGGTGACAATCAAGGGAAAATATTTAAGAGATTTACCGCACACTGATGAACTCATTTTTATAATACTGCATCATAATTACATATCTTTTTAAACTTTACTGAAAATATTATTTAAATTATTTGAAATTTATTCAAGGAAATTGGAATGAATGAAAGAGTTTTCAACCAGAATGCAGATAGGCTTCGCTCTGCCGAAAGAGTAGAAAGGCTAAATGTTAGCCAAGTTGTAGATACATGCTTATCCGGTAACAATATAAAATCTATTTTAGATATTGGGACAGGCACCGGGCTGTTTGCGGAAAAATTTCATGAGAGAGGAATTAAAATTGCCGGCGTAGATGTCAATCCGCTGTTTATAGAAGAAGCTAAAAAATATTTACCTGATGCTGAATTTAAAGTTGCATCAGCAGAGAATCTTCCTTTTGATGATGCTTCTTTTGATGCTGTTTTTTACGGCGTGGTTTTGCATGAAGTTGATGATTTTAATAAAACTTTAGCTGAAGCAAAAAGAGTCAGCCGCTTAAAAGCTTTTATACTTGAGTGGCAATATAAAACGGAAGACTTCGGTCCGCCAATCGATCATAGATTAAAACCGGAATTTGTAAAATCGTTGTCCGAACAAAATGGTTTTAAGAATTTTAAAGAAGTTAAATTAGATAAGCTGGTATTGTACGAGCTGACAAAATAGAATTGTGTTTCAAAAGATAATCAACTGAAGTTGACCAACTTAATCAAATGGGCTAAAGCCCTTTTATATTTTTTTATTCTTTGTCCACGCCCTGAAAGGGCGTGGCTATTAAAGCCTCGACACTATATGTTAGGGAAAATAAAACTTTAATAAAGTAAGTCAAAAATTAACATTATATATTTTTCAATGAATGACCTTGCCCTTCAGCTATCTTTCTTCCGGCAATAAATAATGTGTTAAGAAGTGACGGCATCGGATTTTCAACAACTTTTTTATTCGGATAGATTGCATAATGGTTTCTGTAAGTTGACGGCGTAAAATTAGGCATAATAACATTTGCCCCGGCCATCAATCCTTTTTCTCTTCCGTTTGAATCAATCGTTGCAAGCGCTGTTGTTGCCGGTATATGAACATTCTTTAAAACTATTCGTGCAACTGCTATTACTTTTAAAACATAATCAACATCAGCTTGTTCCTGGTTTTGGTATGGAGTCATTGGTGACGGAATGAAAGGGCTGAATGAAGCCATGTCCACATCAAGATCACGGCAAAGAATAATATCGTCGGCAATGTCTTCGATTGATTGGTTTGGTAAGCCGATTAAATTTCCGCTGCCGATTTGATATCCTAAGGATTTTAAATAATGCAAATGTTCAACTCTATCATAAAGCTTTTGTCCAAGATGATAGGTTGAATAAAGTTTTGGATTGGCAGTTTCATGCTTTAATAAATATCTGTCCGCGCCTGCTTCTCTCCAAATTTTATATTCTGCAAAATCTCTTTCGCCAAGACTCAAAGTTATAGCAATATCAAATTCTTTTTTAATTGATTTGATTATTTGAGTAATGTCTTCACCAGAAAAATCAAAATCTTCGCCGGATTGAAGAACGATGGTTTTTATTCCCGCTTCATAAATTGTTCTTGCCGTTTGAAGTATTTCTTCTTCGGTCATTCGGTATCTTGTTAGAGAGGTATTGAATTTTCTTAATCCGCAGTAAAGGCAATTCTGCTCGCAATAATTTGAAAACTCGATAATCCCTCTTAAGTGAACTTCATCTCCGCAATATTTTTTTCGTACCTGGTCTGCTTTGGTATAAATCGCCTGGATATCGTTCCTGTCTTGGGCTCGGAGAAGAGTGATGATCTCTTCTTTGCTCAAAATTTTTCTATTTAAAATTTTTTGAATCATCTGATTTTGATTTCCCTTGATCTTGATCTTGAACTTAAACTATTTGCAAGTTCAAGATCAAGTTTAAGTTCAAGAAGTTAAGGATAATGACTGCTTATCAATTTCATCTACATGTACACATCTCTTTCACCGGCATTTACTTGCGCAATCATCTTTTCTACTTTTTTCCTTGTGGTGCCGTTGATTCCTTCTATTTCATTTTTCAAAAAATTTTCTGCAATTACTTTTGTTTCGTTTGATGCAAAATCATTCAAGTATTCCTGGAAAGTTGCTAGCGCATTCGGAGTACAAATTTTTCCGATGTTACCGGACTTTGCAAGCTCCATAAATCTATCGCCGGTGCGGTTAGATCTATAACACGCAGTGCAAAAACTTGGAAGATAACCAAGTGAAGTGCAATCGCGGACAACTTCATCAAGGTTTCTATGATCTCCCAATTGAAATTGTTCAAGCTCATGTTCATCTAAGCTTTCTTTCGATTCACGGTAACTTCCCGGTGATGTTCTGCTGCCTGCGCTTATTTGGGAAATTCCAACAGAAAATAAATCTCTTCTAATTTCGGGTTTTTCTCTTGTTGATAAAATCATTCCCGTGTAAGGAACTGCTAATCTAATAACAGCAACAAGTTTCTTAAATGATAAATCATCAACAGCATGAGGAGGATTTATAGCAGCAGGCGCATTTAGTGCCGGCTCAAGCCGCGGGATTGATATTGTATGCGGTCCGATTCCGTATTTTGAATCGAGATCAAATGCATGCATAAGTAAAGCGAGAGTTTCAAATTTATAATCTGTTAATCCAAACAATGCCCCTATTCCGACATCATCAATTCCTGCTTGAAGCGATCTATCCATTGAGTAAAGTCTCCAAGCATAATCACGCTTCGGACCTTCAGGATGCATCTTCATGTAAGTTTTGTAATGGTAAGTTTCCTGGAAGCATTGATACGTCCCAATCCCAAAACTTTTCAAAGCTCTAAAATCTTCAAGCGACAAAGGAGCGATGTTGGCGTTTATTCTTCTTATATTATTTCCTTTATAATTGATGCTGTAAATTCTGTTTATTGTTTCTCCTATAAAATCAATTGAAGATTTTTTCGGATGCTCGCCAAAGACAACGAGAATTCTTTTTTGTCCTTGCTTAACTAAGAACTCGGCTTCTGCTTCAATTTCATCGAGTGACAAAGATTTTCTTTTCAATTGCCGGTTGTCTTTTCTGAATGCACAGTAAAGACAATTGTTCACACAAATATTGGTTATATATAAAGGCGCGAATAAAACTAATCGATTACCATAAATTCTTTCTTTAACTTCTTTCGCTCGATAAAATAGCTCATCATAAATTTCAGGAGAGCTGATATTAAGCAGTGCAGCGCTTTCCTTAAGTGTTAATCCCTTTGCTTCGGATGCCTTGTGTAAAATATCTTTCTGCAGATTTTCATCTGTTAAAGAATCATCATTTAATAATGAGCTTATATAATTTTCATTTATAAATAGCATACATTCACTTGTAATAAATATTAATAAAAATAGAATTCATATTCATTTTGCTTTGATAAAATCAATTGCCCTTTGTTCAGCTTATTATTGAAAAAAACAATAAGCATACCAGAAATATCATCGCTTATTTCATTCCAAATAATCACTAATGCGAAATCAAATTCTAAAAACAGAGAAGAGCTAAACTTAAATTTTGCTTGAAACCATATTCATCGATTGGAAAATAGTAAGAAAACAATTGGGATTTATTTTTTTAATCTGGAACGTTTTTTGTCTTCATCAATTGAAAAAACAATTAATTAAGATGCGAAAAGAATGTGATTCACTTGGAATGCTTGAATTAACGGATGATGCCGTATATGGCATCCATACTTTAAGAGCTTTGGATAATTTTCCGATAACAGGCGAAAGAATAAATCTGCAATTAATTAAAGCTTATCTTTTTGTTAAAAACGCTGCTGCCGAAACAAATTTTAAAATCGGACTTTTGCCAAAAGAAAAATATGAACCGATAATTAAAGCAATTGATTTGCTGATTGGTGAAACTGAATCGGCAATTAAGAAAGAATCATTTGGTATCCATGAAAAGATAATTGTTGATCCATATCAGGGAGGTGCCGGTACTTCACTTAATATGAATATCAACGAAGTCATCGCCAACCTTGCGTTAAGTTATGCCGGGAAAAAATTTGGCGAATATAATTTCATTCATCCGATTGATGATGTTAATTTATCCCAATCAACAAACGATACTTATCCAACTGCGTTAAAAGTCGCTTCAATTTTTCTTCTTAGGGAATTAGCCGAATCATTTGCTGTGCTTCAATCTTCGTTACAAAAAAAAGAAAATGAATTCAGCAATGTTATTAAGCTTGGCAGAACTCAGCTTCAAGATGCGGTTGCAATTACACTTGGCCAGGAATTTGGAGCTTACGCACAAGCAATTGCACGCGATAGATGGAGATTATATAATGCCGAAGAACGTCTCCGTTCAGTTAATCTTGGCGGAACTGCTGTCGGAAATTTTGTTTCGGCGCCAAAGGAATATGTATTGTCTGTGAACGCTGAGTTAAAAAAAATTACAGGACTTCCAATTGCAAAAGCAGAAGACTTGATTGATGCAACTCAAAATTTTGATGTGTTTATTGAAGTGCACGGGCTTATAAAAGCCGGCGCATGCTCTTTAATAAAAATTTGTAATGATCTTCGTTTAATGTCCAGCGGCCCGCACGGGGGATTTGGTGAAATTATTTTACCGGCAATGCAGGCAGGTTCAAGCATAATGCCCGGCAAAGTGAATCCGGTGATTTTAGAAAATGTTATTCAAGTTTCGGAACTTATAAAAGGGCACGATGTTGTAATTTCAAATTTAGCAGCTTCAGGTAATTTTGAATTGAATGCCTTTACTCCCCTTTTAGCACATTTGTTTTTAAAATCTATAGAAATGCTGCGAGATGCGATTCATAATCTTTCCGATAAATGTATCTCAGAATTAAGAGCAAATGAAGAGAGATGCAAACAGAATCTTCTTAAATCATCAGCGGCGGCAGCGTCGCTAATAAATATTTTTGGATATGATTCAATTGCCAAAATTGTTAACGAAGCAGAATCGAAAAATTTAACTTTCATCGAATTGTTAAAGCAGAAAAAACTTTTAACTGAAAAGGAACTATACGGTTTGCTCACAAGAGAAATGGGAATTAAGAATGAAGAGCGTACCAAAAACTAACTTATCCGTTGCCAAGTCAGAGAGGAAACATATTGCAGTTATCGGCAGAAGAAATGTTGGGAAATCATCTTTAGTCAATGCTTTCCTCGGACAGGATTTATGCATCGTAAGTGAAGTTGCCGGAACAACAACTGACCCGGTTACAAAGTCAATGGAACTCCTGCCATACGGACCGATAGTTCTTGTAGACACAGCTGGAATTGATGATGAAGGTGAGTTGGGAGAAAAGAGAATAAGCAAAACAATTAAGATGATTGCATCTGCTGACTTTGCAATTGTTGTGCTTGATGGCCGGGAAAGATTAATGCCGAAAGAATGGGAACTTTTCAATTATCTTTCAAAAATATCGTTGCCGTTTGTAATTGCAGTAAACAAAATTGAATATGGTGTTAATCCGGTTTTGCTTTCGGAATTAAAACTTATTAACGCAACTCATTTTGAAATTTCATGCGATGAAAATGTTGGCATTGATATCTTGAAGTCAAAAGTAATCCGCATGCTTCCGCAGGAAGATGGACCGCCATTGATTGCTGATTTAGTTAATCAAGGAGATGTTGTTGTTCTTGTTGTACCAATTGATCTTGGTGCGCCGAAAGGAAGATTAATTTTACCACAAGTGCAAACAATCCGTGAAGCATTGGACGAAGATACAATTGTGATATTAGCAAAAGATAAAGAGCTCAGATCAGTTCTTTATACCTTAAAAAATCCTCCTGATCTTGTTATAACAGACAGTCAAGCGATCATGCGTGTAGCTGCTGATGTTCCAGATAATGTTAAGCTGACAACATTTTCTATTTTGATGGCACGGCATAAAGGCGACCTTCCTTTTTTTATCAAAGCATTAAAGACAATAGATTCACTTAATGATGGGGATAAAATATTAATTGCTGAAGCTTGTACACATCATGAACAAGCTGATGATATCGGAAGAGTAAAAATTCCAAGATGGCTTAAGCTTCATACAAAAAAGAATTTGGAATTTACAATTAACAGCGGGAACGATTTCCCAGACAATATTTCCGAATTTAAATTAATTGTTCATTGCGGCGGTTGTATGCTGACAAGGCATGCAATGCAGTTTAGAATTAAACAAGCTGCTTTAATCGGAGTGCCGGTTGTTAATTATGGAGTTCTAATTTCTTATATGCATGGTGCAATTCCCAGAGCATTGCTTCCATTTAATGAAGCGGTTGCTGAATGGAATAAAAGCAAACTGAATTAATATTTCATTTCTGAATTTCCAAATCCATATTTATAAATATCAATTTCATACCTATAGAATAGCGCTGAAACGATGATGCTATTTGTGAAGAATATCTATGTTGATTTTTTAATCGCCTCATCTCTCATATGAGAATATTTTTTGAAAGTCTTGGCTTTATTTTTTTACAGAATTTCATGCGCCTTAAATTTTTCTTTTCGAATTATTACCTATTTAGCAAGCGACTATCTTTTTTGATAAAGAAATTTTCCATTCTTAGGAATAAATTTTTACTAATCATCATTTTTAAATTTTTCTTTGTGGCATTCAATATGAAAGTGTATTTACTAATTTCAAATAGTGCTGTAAAGAAGTACAGAAATGTTTCAGTGATTAAATAATAAATTTCAAAACACACAGGATATAAGATGAGCATAATAGCAATTATAGATGATGATCCTGATATTCTTGATGCAAGCGGTTTAGTCTTATCAGCAAAAGGACATCAAATTATCACCGCCACCAATCCCGATGACGGTTACAAAATCGTAAAAGAAAATTCTCCGGATTTAATTATTCTTGATGTAATGATGAACGAGCCGGATGACGGGTTCTTCCTGGCGCAAAAATTCAGACGCGAGAAAATTACCACGCCGATAATTATGTACACTTCAATTTCAAAAGCATCCGGTATGGACTACGGAGTAAACGAGCTCGTGCCGGTTGATGAATTTGTCGAGAAGCCAATATCACCGGAACAGTTGATTGAAAAGGTTGACAAGCTTCTTCACAAGAAGGAGGCGAAGTAATATGCTTGAGCTTGAAAAAAATTCTCTTTCGGAAGAGATAGAAAATTTGGTAAAACAATTTGGAAGCGAACGTCAAGCGCTTCTGCAAATCCTGCAGGCAGTTCAGAGGAAGCATAAACACGTTTCCGATTTTGCCCAGCAGGAAATCGCAAGGCTGCTCAACATTCATCCCGTTGAAGTTTACAGTGTTATTTCATTTTATTCTTTTCTTTGCTCAGAACCGAAAGGAAGAAATATCGTTCGTCTTTGCCGGACAATTTCCTGCGACATGGCTGGCAAAGACAAAGTTGTAACTGCGGTAAAGCGAGAACTCGGAATTACCTTTGGAGAAACTACAAACGATGGACGAGTAACATTGGAGTTTACGAATTGTCTAGGCATGTGCGACCAGGGGCCGGTGATGCTTGTTAACGAAAAAGTTTTCACTCATCTCAATCCCGAAGCCGCAGTAAATATTCTAAACGAAGTTAAGTGAGGCGTCAATGGAAATAAAATTAGAAAATAAAAAGCGAAGCGGGCCTGTTCTGTTTTCAGAATATAAAAGAGGTGACGGAATTAGAAAAGCTGTCGAGCTCGGAAGAGAAAATATTCTCTTTGAGCTGAAGAATTCAGGCTTGAAAGGAAGAGGCGGCGCAGGATTTCCGACTTCAACGAAATGGATGCTCTCTGCCGCAGCAAATGCAGATAAAAAATTTATTGTCTGCAATGCTGATGAAGGCGAGCCCGGAACTTTCAAGGACAGAGTTCTTCTTCTTGAATATCCGGAGCTTGTTTTTGACGGAATGGTGATTGCGGGATTTACAATTGGCGCCCAAACAGGAATTGTTTACCTTCGCGGAGAATATGAATACATGCTTCAGCCGCTGGAAGATTATCTTGCTAAAGTGCGCGAAGATAATCTTCTTGGAAAAAATATTTTAGGAAAAGAAAATTTTGATTTTGATATCAGTATCCGCCTTGGCTCCGGAGCTTATGTTTGCGGCGAAGAGACTGCGTTGATTGAATCGCTTGAAGGATGCAGAGGCGAGCCGAGGAATCGTCCGCCGTACCCGGTAAACACCGGTTATCTCGGTTACCCGACGGTTGTAAACAACGTTGAGACTTTAGCTTCGGTTTCTCACATCGTTCTAAAAGGCGGAGAATGGTTTAAGAAATATGGAACCGATAAATCAACCGGCTCAAAATTATTTTCTGTTTCCGGTGATTGCGAAAAACCCGGAGTGTATGAGCTTCCGTGGGGAACGAAGATTAAAGAGCTTCTTGAAATAGTTGGAGCGAAAAATACAAAAGCAGTTCAGGCCGGTGGTGCTTCGGGTACTTGCATTCCCAAAACGCAGTTCGACCGCATGCTTGGCTATGAAGATGCAGCTACCGGCGGCTCCATAATCATCTTTAATGAAAGCCGCAATATGCTGAAAGTTCTAAAAAATTTTATGGAGTTTTTTATTGAAGAATCGTGCGGACAATGTACACCGTGCAGAATCGGGAACATCAAGCTGATGGATGGGATAGAAAAAATTGAAAGCGGTGAATTTACTTTTTCTTACATCAACAATTTGAAGGAACTTGGGAGGACGATGCAGGTGGCATCAAAATGCGGACTTGGTCAGTCGAGTCCGAATTCATTCATTTCGATACTGGAAAACTTCAAGGAAGAAATTCTGAACACCAACTGGAAAGGAAAAGAAAATGTCTAAGCGAGAAAACATCAGAGTCCCTGTAAGCCAGCAGCCGTTCACAGTCACCAAACCGGAAGATACGACAACAATCGGCGGAACGGTTACCGTACAAATAAATGAAAAAAAATTTTCTGTTCCGCTAGGAACTACTATTCTCGAAGCGTGCAGGCAGAACCAAATTCATATACCAACTCTTTGCCATCATCCGGATTTGTGTATTGCTGGCGTTTGCAGAATTTGCGTTGTCGATGTTGAGGGGATGAAAACATTACAGACAGCATGCTCGTTCCCAATTACAACACCGATAAAAATTCATACATCAACGCCAATGGTAAGAAAAGCGAGAAGACATATCATTGACCTTCTGTTAAGCGAGCATTACGGCGAGTGCTATTCATGCTTCCGGAACGGTAGCTGCGAACTTCAATCACTTGCAAAAGAATACGGCGTTGACGAATATACATTCGGACACGCAGACAAGCCGCGTTATCAAGTTGACCGTTCTTCTGCGGCAGTTGTACGGGATATGAGCAAGTGCATTCTTTGTAAAAGATGCGTCCGCACCTGCATCGATTTGCAGGAAGTCGGCGTGTTGGAAGCAATCAACCGCGGACATGAAACTTACATCGGAACTTTTCTGGATAAACCGCTTGCCGATGTAATCTGTATAAACTGCGGGCAGTGCATCAACCGGTGTCCGACAGCGGCACTTAGAGCGAACGATCCTTCGGATGAAATCTGGGAAGCGATAGATAATCCAAAGAAGCATGTTATAATTCAAACAGCTCCTTCTCCGAGAGCTGCAATCGGCGAAGAGTTTGGAATTGAAGCCGGACATTCTTTTACCGGTGAGCTTAATACCGCATTAAAAAGAATCGGCTTCGACAAAGTTTTTGATACAAACTTTACAGCAGATTTAACAATCATTGAAGAAGGAACTGAATTATTATACAGACTAAAAAAAATAATTGTCGATAAAGATGAATCTGTAAAGCTGCCGCAATTCACTTCTTGCTCGCCGGGCTGGATAAAATTCATTGAGCATTTTTATCCGGAATATCTTGGTTACTTATCGACTGCAAAATCACCTCAGCAAATGTTCGGTGCGATAATGAAAACTTTTTACGCTAAGCAGGCGGGAATCAATCCGGCGGATATTGTTACAGTTGCTTTGATGCCATGCGCTGCGAAAAAATTCGAGTGCAACAGACCTGAGATGAATTCCTCGGGTTATAAAGATGTTGATTACGGATTAACTACACGCGAGATGGCAAAGATGATCCGCGAAGCGGGAATTTATTTACCCGAAATGCCGAAGGCTAATTTTGATGAGCCGTTCGGGGATGCATCCGGTGCGGGATTAATTTTTGGCGCTACAGGTGGAGTTATGGAAGCAGCGCTTAGAACAGTTTACGAATTGGTGACCGGAAGGGAGGTTCCGTTTAAGAATCTCGCAATTGAGCCTTGCCGCGGTTTTGAAGGAGTAAAACAAGCTTCAGTAAAGCTTGAGAATTGCGTTGATCAATATAAATTTCTTGAAGGAGTTGAATTGAAATTTGTGGTTGCACACGGAACAGCGAATGCAAAGAAGGTAATGGAGATGCTTAGGAAGGGCGAACTGAGCAATGTTCATTTTGTGGAGATAATGGCTTGTCCTGGCGGATGTCTCGGCGGCGGCGGTCAGCCGATACCGACAAATGCTGAGATAAGAAAGAAGCGCGCGCAGGCAATTTACGCAGAAGAAGAATCGCTGACGGTAAGAAAGTCGCATGAGAATCCGCATATAAAATATATTTACGAAAACTTTTTAACCGATGGACCGTGCGGCAAGCTTTCGCATAAGCTTCTTCACACACATTATTTGAAGAGGGGAAAGTTTATTTCGTAATTCATATATTGTATTAGAAAATTTGAATCAGTTCCCTCTTTCAAAAGAAGAGGGAAGAAATACTCTAGATCGTGCGAAACAATCAGCATGAAAATTTCTAATAAAAATATCAAAGGGGGCAGATGATTTCTCTGGTTCCTTCTTGGGCGAATCGTTACGCTGATTATTGGGACACAATTAAGGAGCGTAACTTATGGCTTATAAAGCTCCGTTACGGTGCTGTTGTAATGCTTACCGGATTTTTAATCTCGTCTAAATTAATTCTTCATCTTTCATTTAATAAAACACAATTTGCTGCTTTAATATTAATAAATCTTATTATTCTAATTTATAATTTGCTGCTTTATAGATTGAGTAAATTTATAAAAACGATTCCAGGTCATTTTAATCCGCTGCATTTTTCACTTCTTCAAATGATTTTAGATCTTACTGCATTGGGATTGATTGTTTATTATACCGGCAGTATTGAAACACCTTTGATTATGTTCTTTGTTTTCCATATGATAATTGGAAGCTTGATTCTTCCGGGCACTGTTATTTATTCTATTGCGGGAATAATAGTTTTCATTATCAATATTCTTATTTTCTCCGAGTACTTTTTAATAATCCCTCACCAACCGATTTCAGGATTATTACCAAATCCACTTTACACAAATATTAAATTTATTGCGGCTTACGATGTTGCTTTTATCTTTGTAATGTTTGTAAGCGTTTTTCTTGCTAACAAAATTGCCAATCAGCTTTATAAAATTGAACAGCAGCTCATTGAATCTTTGGATAAATTAAATGAAGCTGAAACCGAAAAGCAAAAATATATTATCGGCATTGTGCATGAAATTAAAACGCCTCTTGCAGCGGTTCATTCATATCTGGACATAGTTCTGAAAAAATTTCTTGGGCAATTAAACAGTAAGGTAGAAGAGAGATTAAATCGGGCTAGGATACGATCCAGTGAAGCAATCGATATGATCAATGATGTATTAAAAGTTTCAAAGCTTCGTTTGCTTGATGAAATTGCTAACGACGAAGTTGAGTTGAGCGAAGTAATAGTAAAAATAGTTAAGAAACAAACAATCAATCTTAGAGCAAAACATATTATGCTTAATTTTTTTGACGGAAGAACTTTTAAGAAAAAAATTAAAGGAGATAAATTTTTATTAGAGATTGCATTCTCGAATCTAATCGGTAACGCAGTAAAATATGTAGGAACAAACGGACTGATTGAATTAGATCTGGTCGACAATGAAAACGAAATTGAAATTGAATTTGCAGATAGTGGGATTGGAATTCCCGCGGAAGAGTTAGATAAAATATTTATGGATTTTTTTAGAGCGTCAAATATAAAAGATAGAAGTTATGAAGGCACGGGTTTGGGATTGTCAATAGTTAAGCAAATTATTGAAAGGCACAAAGGAAATATTTTCGTTGAAAGTCCGTCAAAGCTGGCATTACCTGGAAGGCCAGGCGCATCTTTTAAATTAAAACTACCTTATATTAATTAAAATTTCCGAATAGATTAAATACTTACCAATCCTTTTCGCAATGATTTTTCTACAGCATTTTTAAAACTTGTTAAATCAACAGGTTTGTTAAAGACATATTCAATACCAAGCTCATGGTATTCTTCAATAGCCGATCTATCAATATCGCCGCTAAGAACCATTATTGGCGGTTTACCTTTTATCTCAGCTTTTTTTAATTCAATAACTAATTGATACCCGTTCATGTTAGGCATCAAATGATCGGTGATGACAAGGGCAGGCGGCGAAGAAAGTATTTTATCTAAAGCATCCTTGCCGTCGGAAGCAATCTCAATATTATAATCAGTGGTTATATTTTTTAATATTTTTGAATAAAGAAGCCTGTCGGTTTTACTGTCATCCACAAGCAAAATATTTGCTGAAGCGATTGGCAAAGTAAATTTAAAATCTGATCCTTTGCCGTATTCACTTTCTACCCAAATTGTTCCGCCATGCTTTTCAATAATTTCTTTTACAAGCGATAATCCAAGACCTGTGCCTTTTTCGCCTTCTGTACCTTCGGAAGAAAATTTTGCGTCAACTCTGAAAAGCTTTTTTATATTTTCCGCTTTTATACCTTTGCCGGTATCTTTGACTGAAAATTCTAAGAATCGCATTCGCGAAGATTTATTGACTGAAATAAATATTGATCCATATTTAGGTGTAAATTTAATTGCGTTGGAAAGAAGATTGTTGAATACTTGAAGAATTAATTCTTTATCAACAAAAACGAAAACATCATCTTTTATTTTTGAAACAATCTCGATGTTTTTTTGAAACGCAACACCGGTTAATGCATTGAGAGAATTTTCTATGATTTTGTGCACCTCAATTTTTTCAGGCTCAAATCTAATTCTTCCGGTTTGAAGTCTTGTCCAATCCAAAAGTGAATTAACTAACGATAACATTGACTTGGAAGATTCTCTAATAAATTCTACATATTGTTTTTGTTCTGAAGCAGTAAGGTCGGAATCGCTCAACAATAAATCAGTAAAACCGAGAATCGAACTGAAAGGTGTTCGCAAGTCATGCGAAATTATTGAAATGAATCTGTCTTTAGTTTCATTCAACTTAATTAAATTTTCGGTAGATCGAGTTAATTCTTCTTCAACTTTTTTGCGTAAAGAAATATCACTAACCAATCCGTATATCTTTTGAATCTTTCCTTCGTGGTCTCTAATGAGATTAATTTTATTTCGAACCCAAACTATATTCCCGTGTTTGTTAATAATTCTGAATTCAAATTCTCCTGAAAGTTGAATTTTACTTTTGAAAAGACTGTTTAATTTTTTCTTGATGGAAGGGAAGTCATCCGGGTGAATTATTTTTAGAATTAATTTAGAATCGCTTAACAAATCTGATTGATTGTAGCCAGTAATTTTTTCAACCGAAGCTGTATAAAAAATTGGTCTGATGGTAGAATCAATTCTTTCAAATGTATATAAGAAGTCATCAATATTTTCAGTTAAATTTCTATATTTTTCTTCAGACTCTTTTATTACTTGCTGTGCACGTTTCTTTTCAGTAATATCCCTTATGACTAACACCGCATAATTTTTTTGTTCACTTTCGAATGACGATAATGAAACCTCGGCAAAAAAGTTCGCCTTATCTTTTCGTTTGCCTAAAAATTCGAGCCTTAAAGGAATTTCTTTGTCTTCTCCAATAAGCTGTAGATAGCTATTTATTTTAGGAATATCATTTTCAGAAACTAAATCCAAAAGATCTTTATCTAGTAATTCCCTTTCATTGTTATAACCGAAAATTTTTACAAATGCGCCATTCATTAAAGTAATTTTTCTATCGCACTCCACAACAACGCCATCTTGAAAAGCATCGAACATTGATTGGAAGATCATTAAACTTTTTTGAACATTCTTTTTCTTAGTAATATCAGTAAAGACAATGTTAAAGCTTGTTGGTCTGTTATTAAAATATATTGGAGATATGTTTGCTTTTAAATAAATTTTATCGCCGGATTTAGCAACGGCAGTCAGTTCTAACCCTTCAGCAGCGGTTAGCTCGAAAGATTTTAAATTGAATTTTGCAGTGGTTAAAGATTCGGGTGAAAAAATTTCTTTGATACTTTTGTTTATAATTTCAGTTTCGGAATAATTTAGTTTTTTACACAATGAAGGATTTGCATAAATAATATTTCCTGAATTATCTAAAGTACAGATTAATTCGGGAGAGTTAGTAACAATATTCCGAAATTTTTCTTCGGAAGATTTTAACTTTTGTTCAATAGCAATTCTTTCAGTTATGTTTGTGCAAAGGACGATGATGGTACCATTTGTTCCATCAGCAATTGAAAACTTTGCTTCAATAACTTCTTTTTGGCCGTCCTTTTTATAAACGGTTAAAGTAATCTTCCATATTTTTGATTTTTTTAATTCTTCTTTAATACCCTTAAAATATTCTATATCAAAAACATCTAATGCTTTACCGAAAAATTTTCCAAATACCTCGCTGCGTGAATATCCAAATAATGCTTCAGCTGCTTTATTCCAAAAAAAGATATTACCTTCTGAATTAACTGCAAACACAGCATCAGTTACTGCATCGGTAATAACTTGATATTGTTTAAGCTCTTCAATTTCTCCTTCCAACAATTTAGTTTCTTTTAGATAATCACTTATATCAGTAAAGAAGAAGAAAACAAATTGAATCTCGTTTCTCCAGTTTAAGAGCGGTTCTATGCGGCATTCGAATACGGCTGGTTCATTATTTAAATTTAATTCTAATAATAATTTTTCAGATTTTTTATTTGTTATTGAAGACTCGAAAAATTTGTGGAAATTATTTTTTTCTTGTTCGTCAAATAATTTTGTAATTTCTAAATCATTTAATCCGAATACTGAAATGTTCAGCTTATCTAAATTTTTTCCGAAAGAATATTTAATCTTGCCTTCGTTATCCGTTACAAAAAGAAGGTCGTTAATTTTTGTAAGAATATTTTCTATCTGATAAGTTTTTAAATCCTTTGATTGTTTTGCTGATGGAGAAACTTTTATATCTTCGACTAATAATATTCCTCCAGCAAACTGATTATTATCGAAAACAGCCGATCCTTTCACAATTACTTTTATTTCACCTCTATCGACAGTTTTAATATTTTTGATTTCTTTTTCAAAACTGTTTCCATTCTTTAATTCGTTTAAATCTTCAGTAAGATTTACACCTGGAAAAATATTCATTTCAAAAATATTTGAACCTTCAAGAGATGTATGTTGAAATTGATAAAGTGAAGCATATTTGATAAATATTTCATTCACAAAATTAATCTTCCAATCGGGAGAGAAAGTTAATATTCCAATTGGCGCTTGCGCTATTATTTTTGGAACAAACAATTCCTGATTTTTTAGTTGTGAATTTTCCGTAATTTTTCCCATAAACTTTATCAATTAATTTTGTACGTTTTAGTTAATAGCAATTATGATGCTAAAAATTAAAGAGCCTTATAAAGCAAGAGTTTATTGGAAAGAAAAAGGCTTATTGATGTCCAAAATTACTTTATAATTTGTTAAAAATAAAGAAGTTATGAAAATCATAGCCTGAATTAGATGGAAATAAAATTTTTAATGAATGAATCTTAACACAACTTATCTTTAATTGGGAAAAATGGTCAGTGTATCATTTTGAATTCGATGCGCAATAATAGCCAATAAAGAAATTCTAAAAACAACAACATAACTATCAATTTATTTGCCGTCGGTTTATAATTTATTTTTGTATTAATAATCAAACATGTTTTAGATTTTTTACTAAATTAAACCACAAATTTTTTTTGATTTGATGGATTTATAAGTGGTCATAAATTTTTTACAGAAATTAGGTAGAAGCTCGCTAAATTTTCTACAGGAAATTGGTCAAGTAACAAGACTTTTATTTGAAATCATAAAAAGTTTTAAAACTATTCCGCGAAGTAAAAAAATAATTTTATATCAAATGGAACACATTGGAGTTAATTCTCTTCCGCTTGTAATGATAATTGCAATATTCACAGGCGCAGTTGCGGCATGGCAGGCGGCTTATCAATTAAAAGGAATTGCCCCATTATCATTTTTAGGTTCTTCTACAAGCAGAGCAATTATTACTGAATTAGGACCGGTATTAACCGGAATTGTTATTGCCGGCAGAGTCGGCGCATCAATTGCTGCAGAATTAGGAACCATGAAAGTTACCGAACAAATTGATGCGCTGGAAACTATGGCAATAAGTCCCATAAGATATTTAGCAATGCCCCGTTTCGTCGCTTCGGTAATTATGCTTCCATTATTGGTAATCTTTGCTGATACAATTGCGATCTTTGGAGCGTTTATAGTATCCAATTATTTTTTAGGAGTTTCATTTTCAGTTTTTTTTCTTTCAGTGAAAAGATTTTTTTTATTTTCCGATCTAATTGCCGGATTGGTAAAAACAATTTTCTTTGGCGCAGTAACTTCTCTTTTAGGATGCCATATTGGATTTAAAACTGAAGGAGGCGCTGAAGGTGTTGGCTTATCTACAATCCGGTCATTTGTTCTTTCCTCCGCCATGATTCTGATTTTAGATTACTTCTTGTGGATGCTAATCTTTTAATAATTAAATTTTCTTATTCCAGTCGTTTGATAAACTGACAATGATAGCCAAATCTAATTCAGCAATATTTTAAATTTTCATTAATTTTTTGTAAAATGAATCTAGTTTTTTGTATTTAATTCAAAATGAATAAAGAGGCGTTATGGAAAAAATAAAATATGAATTGATGAGAAGGGAAATGCCAATAGAAATACCAAAAAATTTAGGCTTTGGAAAATTTTTTACCGATCATGTTTTCGAAATGGATTTCTCTTCGGAAAAAGGGTGGCATAATCCTGTTATAAAAAAATTGGAATACCTTTCAATCCATCCCGGCACAATGTTTTTACATTATGCTCAAGGAGTTTTTGAAGGTTTAAAAGCTTTTAAAACAGAGAATGGCGAAGTTGTTATTTTCAGACCGGACAAACATATTCAAAGACTTAATAACTCATCTAAAAGAGTTTGCATTCCGGAAGTAGATACTGATTTTTTGCTTCAAGCATTAACTGAATTAATATCAATTGAAAGAGATTGGATTCCCAATAAATTTGGAGAGTCGCTGTATATTCGCCCATTTATTTATGGTTCAGAACCATTTCTTGGAGTTAAACCGTCTTCTTATTATAAGCTTTTAATTTTACTTTCTCCTGTCGGCGCATATTATCCCGAAGGATTTAAACCAGTTAAAATTTTGGTACAGGATGAATATGTTCGGGCAGTAAGAAAAGGATTGGGTGAATGTAAAACTCCTGCAAACTATGCAGCAAGTCTTTTAGCTGGTGAAGAAGCAAAGGAGAAAGGATTTACTCAAGTTCTTTGGCTTGACGGTGTTGAACAAAAATATATTGAAGAAGTCGGTACGATGAATATCTTCATTAATTTAAAAGATGAAGTTGTTACTCCGAAGTTAAATGGAAGCATCTTGCCGGGTGTTACCAGAGATTCCGTAATTCAAATTTTGAAAGATTGGAATATTAAAGTTACTGAAAGACTGATTAGTATAGATGAAGTTATTTCAGAATATAAAAAAGGAAATGTAACCGGAGTTTTTGGAACAGGAACAGCAGCAATTATTTCGTCTGTTGGCTGGTTAACTTATAAAGGATTTGAAATGACTTTCAATAACGGACAACCAGGCGATCTAGATCTCAAACTTTTTAACGAGCTGACATCAATTCATTATGGAAAAATTGAAGACAAACATAATTGGTTAACTCATGTAGAAAAAAAAGAAGTTGAAGTTTAACAAAATAAAATTTGTTAGTTAATTCTTGGAAAGGCATTTTATGTAAAGGTAAGATGCCTTTTTTATTTATTATCAAGGTTTTGTAAATTTCTGAAAAAATATTTCCACGGTTAGAAATCACACCTTTTGAACTTCCAAATAAAAAACACTTGACAAGTGAACATTTGCGCACTATTTTAGCAGTAAACAAATGAGCACTATTATGAAAAAACAACTTACTGATAGACAAGAAGAAATTTTAGTTTTTATAAAACAGTTTCGTGAAGAAAACGGTTACCCGCCAACACTCAGAGAAATTGGGAAAAAATTTGAAATTTCATCAACGTTTGGGGTAAAACGTCATCTTGATGCATTAGTAAAAAAGGGATATTTGAATATTGAAAGTAATGCAAGCAGAGGAATATCTTTTCAACGAGATACCGAAGAATCTCAAGAGACAAAACTTTTTAAAATAGAAGATGATTATGGATTTCATAAAGTTCCGATTTTAGGCAGAGTGGCTGCCGGTGTTCCAATTTTAGCAGAAGAAAATATTGAAGGCAGCATTGTTGTCGATTCTTCTTTTATGAAAAAATCCGAAAATTGCTTTGCCTTAAAAGTGAAAGGCGACAGTATGATTAATGCCGGTATATTTGAAGGTGATTTAGTGATTGTTTCATCTAAAAGGGATGTTGTAAATGGAGATATTGTTGTTGCTTTGTTGGAGGATGATGCAACAGTTAAAACTTATGAACTAAAGAATAAAATGATCAGATTATTACCGCAAAATCCGAATTACAACCCGATTGAAATTATTGATATTGAAAGTTTCAAATTAATTGGAAAAGTAATCGGCATAGTTAGATGGCTTAATTAATAATGGAGATATCATGAAAACAGAAATTTTTTCTTCAGCAATTTATAATAGGAACAAAATAACATTCTTATATGGCTTACACGAAATTACTCTTGATCCATATTATATCTCAAAAGAAAAAGATGGTAAAAAAGTAATTTATGGGAAATTATTTAATTCAAGTGAAATAAGAAAATTTGAATATCAAAGGATATCAAACATTAAAGTTTTAAAAAATATTAAGTTCTCACCAATCATTCCGATACTAGCAAAAGCAGTGTAAAAGTTTGGAGGTTAAAATGTTAGAATTAATGAAACGACGTACAATAGATTTACTTGTAGAGCAATTTTGGAAACAAGGATATCTTACTATCAGTAGAAAATATGGTACTTATTTACCTGAGCCAAATAAAGTTGGAGGATTTGATGTTGATATTATTGGAAGGCAAAAAAGTAATTACGCCATCGGGGTTACACTTACAATCGAAGATCTAAATCAGCCCAATATTTTAGAGCGCTTAAAATTCCTTGCAACTAGACAAACAAAATTTACTAATAGAAAAGTTATGTTATTCGTTGGAACACATGTGGATAATTATAGTATTGCAAAATCAATAATTGAAAAGTTAGAACCTGATGTAAGAAAAAATATTCGGTTATTTCCTATAAATGACAGGCCAATTATTTCAAATAGAAAAACCCAAAGTAAAAATAAAACACTATTTTCGTAAAGAAATAATAAATCGATTTATGGTTCTAATACTCTTTAAAATTTAATTCGCAACATTTCCACAAATTATAATTTACCAATTCTTTTTACCTTTTTTGCAAAAGTCCCGCTTAATAATTTTTATTGTTTAATTTTGGATACTTTTAAGTAAAAGACGGATAAGGCAGTAATTACTTATCTTGACATTAATTAGTCATAAGTTTAATTTTACACGCTTTATCATATTTGAGGAACAATTTGGGTAAGTCGCAATCGATTTCCGATGTAAAATTACAAGAAGAGTTAAAAAGCAGCGGGGAAATTCCAACTCATATTGCAATTATTATGGACGGGAATGGGAGATGGGCCAGGAAAAGGGGCCTTCCCAGGGTTGCTGGTCACAAACGAGGTGTAGATACTGTTAGAGAAATTACTGAAGCCTGTGCCGAATTAGGAGTAAAATATCTTACTCTTTTTACCTTTTCAACTGAAAATTGGAATAGACCTAAAGATGAAGTTTCTACACTTATGCGTTTGTTACTAAGAAGTATTAGAAACAAATGCGACGAACTTATGCAAAATGATATACGTCTAACCACAATTGGTGACGTAAAATCTTTACCAAACGAAGTACAAAAAGAACTTTATGATGCTATTGAAAAAACTAAAAATAACAAAAAAATGATTCTTAATTTGGCACTAAGTTACAGCGGCAGATGGGAAATTCTAGAAGCCGTAAAAAAAATCGTAAAGGAATCTTGCGAAGGTAAGATTAGTGCCGGTGAAATAAATGAAAAAAAAATTGCTGAACATTTAACTACAAATAATTTTCCCGATCCTGATCTTTTAATTAGAACAAGCGGTGAGTTTAGAGTTAGTAACTTTTTACTTTGGCAAATTGCTTATACTGAATTTTTCATATCAGATGTTTATTGGCCTGATTTTAATCGTAAGCACTTATATGAAGCTATAAAAAATTTCCAGAAAAGGGAACGCAGGTTCGGCAGAGTTAGCGAACAACTTATCAAGAATGACAAAGGCTTAAAGAATGTCTCAAACCTCCCTAAAGAAATTGTTTAAATATTTTTTTCCGTTCATTATTTTATTAGCTTCAAATTCATTTGCGCAGACGACCCCAACAAGTCTTAAAATACTGGGCATCTCAGTTGAAGGAAATAAAACTGCCGATGCTGCAACTATAATTGCAAATAGCGGTTTGAAAATTGGTAATGAAATACAATTGCCCGCAGATCAAAATGTAATGAATGCAATTAAACAGCTGTGGTCGTTAAATCTCTTCTCTGATGTAAAAATACTGGTTGACAAGCAAGTTGGTGACGGTGTGTTTCTCCTAATAAAAGTAGCCGAATATCCGAGATTTGAAAAGGTTGAAATTCAAGGGAACGATGCTGTAAGCACAAGCGATATTCAAGGTAAAATTGATTTACAGCGGGGCCAAATTCTTAAACCTCAGGATGAATCAAGAATTAAAAGCGCTATTTTAAAATTATACGAAAAAGACGGCTACTTAAACGCTTCGGTTGATATGATTCATTTCATTTATTATACAGCCGATACAACAAAGGAAAATATTGAAGTTGTATGGAGAAATGAAAAAGATTTTTCTGACGAATATACAGTTAAGTATGAACTAAGTGACAATACGTATATGAACCTCATCGATAAAATCAAAGACAGAATTTTATTGATGATTCGTATAAAAGAAAATCAAAAAGTTGTTGTG
The DNA here is from genome assembly GCA_023475265.1 of Bacteroidota bacterium. GTDB lineage: Bacteria > Bacteroidota > Ignavibacteria > Ignavibacteriales > Ignavibacteriaceae > FEN-1297. Next base: position 10,116 of record JAMCWE010000074.1, on the reverse strand, counting down.
CGTAAAATAGAATTTTCCGGCAACAAAGCTTTTTCTGATAGTAAGCTAAAAGGAGAAATGGATAATATTGAAGAAGCCGTATGGTGGAAATTTTGGAGCAGTGCTGAATTTGATCCGAAGAAATTTGATGATGATAAAAAATTAATTGTCGATTTCTACCATAAAAATGGTTATCGCGATGCTCAAATTGTTTCCGATTCATTAATCTATTCCAACAACAAAAAAGATCTTACTATTTTAATTAATGTTTATGAGGGCCCGCAATATAGAATTAGAAATATTACTTGGGAAGGAAATACAGTATTTCCGGTTAAAATTTTAAACGAAAGATTAGATTTTAAAAAAGGTGATATTTACGATTACGAAAAATTTGATCAGAATCTTCATGGAAACAAAACACAAACCGACGTTTCTTCACTTTATCTCGATAATGGATATTTAATGTTCAATGTGAAGCCTACAGAAACTAAAGTTGATGATGATTCAATGGATATAAACATTCGCGTTGATGAAAAAAATCAATTTAAAGTTGGGCAAGTAGGCATAACCGGCAATGATAAAACTAAAGATAAAGTTATTCGCAGAGAATTATTTACAATTCCTGGAGATTACTTTAACCGTGGTTTACTTTTAAGAAGCATCCAACAGCTAGCGAATCTAAAATATTTCAACACTGAAAAATTGTACGGACCTGGGGGAATAAACACCTCGCTGAAAAATGACAGCACGGTTAATGTAGCTTTTAATGTTGAAGAAAAATCGAGCGATTATTTGAATGCTTCTGTCGGATATAGCGGAAGTTTTGGATTCAGCGGTTCTGTTGGAGTTACTTTATCAAACTTTGCAATTGATCATCCATTTACTCTTGGCGGCGGACAAATATTAAGTTTCAATTGGCAATTCGGTGTCAGCAATATTTATAGAACTTTTACTCTAGGCTTTACCGAACCTTGGCTTTTCGATACACCAACTTTAGTAGGGTTCGACGTTTTTGATACTAGGCAGCAGTATTATTACGATATGAGCCAAACCGGCGCTTCTGTAAAAGTTGGTCGAAGATTAAAATGGCCTGACGATTATTTTTATATTCAAGGATCATTTAGATATCAATATAATGATGTTATAAATGGACAAGGTTTTTATGTGCAAGGAATTTCGCATCAATATACACTCGGCGGTACAATAAGCAGAAAGGATATTGATAATCCGATATTTCCGTCAACCGGTTCCAATGTTGAATTAGATGCTGAATTATCCGGTGGCCCATTTCTTCCAGGCGATTTGAATTATTATAAAATTAATTTTCAATCAGAATGGTATAAGAGATTATTTAACACAAATAGAATTTCTCTTTATACTGATGTAGAGTTTGGTTACATCCATGAATTGGACCAAGCAACAAAGTCTAAGATTAATCCTTTTGAGCGATATTTTATGGGAGGAAACGGACTTGTAATTGCTACAATTCCATTACGCGGTTATGATGATAGATCAATTGGTCCTCAGGCCGGCGGTGATATTTATACAAAATATACAACTGAATTGAGATTTGCCGTTGCGCTAGAACCAGTTCCTCTTTACTTACTTGCTTTTGCTGAAGCCGGAAATGTATTCGCGGATATTCAGCACACAGATCCATTTGATTTAAGAAGATCAGTTGGTGTTGGCGCAAGAATCATGATAAATCCAATTGGATTAATTGGTTTTGATCTTGGTTATGGTTTTGATAGAAAATTAGTAAACGGAAATAGTCCAGCGTGGTTATTTCATTTTCAGTTCGGAAAAGGATTCTAAATATTTTAGTCTTAAAACAATTAAAGGTATAACGAGTGAAAAAATATTTTATAAGTGCAGTATTAATCTTTTTGGGAACAAATTTTATTTTTGCACAAACGCAAAAGATCGGTTATATAGACTCACAAGTAATTTTAGCGCAGCTTCCTGAGGCTATTAAAGCTCAAGGCGATTTGGATGCGTTGACAAATCAATGGTCTGCTCATCTTGATACTATGAGGGCAAACTATCAGCAAGACTTAGCTGATTACCAAAAAAAAGCAAACACGATGACGGATAAAGAAAAATTAAAAGTTCAACAGCGTTTAGTGGATGAAGAAAATAATATTGTAAATTATAATAAAGAAAAATTTGCACAAGGAACCGGTGAAATATATAAAAAGCAGGATGAAATTTTTGGTCCTGTAAAAACAAAAATTTACCAAGCGATAAAAGACGTTGCAAAAAAAGAAGATATGAAATTCGTATTCGATAAAGCTGGAGATGTCGTTCTTCTTTATGCTGATCCCCAATTTGATTTGACATATAAAGTGCTTGATCGATTAAAAACCGGCGGTAAATAAATTTTAGGTTCAAATTTAGTTGGGGCATAATCCATCAACTAATATGCTGTATAATTATTTTTAATTGTTTATTTTATTAATTATGAAACAAGCATAAAGCTGCGAGGGAAAAATATTAATTGATACATTCAGATAAATTTTTCATTAGTAAAGTAAAATCCAAAAAGGAGTAGAAATGAAAAAAATATTATTTCCTCTCGTATTAATTCTATTTGTATTTACAGGACTTTCTTACAGCCAATTAAAAATTGGTTATGTTGATTCAAAAACAATTCTAAGTAAACTCCCGGATGCTCAAGATGCTCGCCAAAAATTAGATGGGATGATTCGAGACTGGCAAAATGAATTAAAGAAAATGGAAGGTTCAAAAAAACTTAAGGAAGACGATTTCGATAGGCGCAAATTGATAATGACAGAACAAACACGAACCGAGCTTCATGATGAAATTAAAAAACTTGATCAGCAGATTAGTGATTACAGAGATAAAAAATTTGGAACCAATGGCGAGCTTTTTCAAAAGCAGGAAGAATTAATGAAACCTGTTCAAAATAAAGTTTTCAACGCAATCCAAGATGTTGCAAAAGATGAAAATCTTGATTTTGTATTTGACCGAAGCGGACAGATTTTACTTTTGTTTGCGAAAGATAAATATGATATTACTCCTTTAGTGATGGATAAGTTGAAACTTCAACAATAAAAATTAATTATATGAAAGTTAAACTAGTTGAAGCTGCTGAATTAGTCGGTGGAAAAATTTTTGGCGATAGTAATTTTGAAATTAATAACATAGCAAAAATTGAAGAAGCTCAATCTGGCGATTTAACTTTCCTTTATCTTCCAGCTTACGAAAAATACTTTACTAGCACAAAAGCATCTGCAATTTTAGTAAAACCCAATTTCACCAAATCAAGAAACGATATTACTTATATTGAAGTAAACGATCCCAACAAAGCTTTTTTCAATATATTAATTCATTACTTTTCGCCTGAATTTAATTTATCCGGAATTGATCCATCTTCATTTATTCATCCTTCTGCAAGCATAGGAAAAAATGTTTCCATAGGAAAAAATGTTGTTATATCTGCTGGATGTAGGATTGGAGATAATGTAAAGATTTTTCACAATACAGTTTTGCTTGATGATGTTGTAATCGGAGATGACTCAATACTTTTTCAAAATGTAAGCATACGGGAAAAATGCAGATTAGGTAAGCGTGTTATAATTCATCCCGGAACTGTAATTGGCTCAGATGGTTTTGGATTTTTTAGCGACGACAAAGGAGTGTATCATAAAATTCCGCAGATTGGAATTGTTATAATTGAAGATGATGTTGAGCTAGGTGCGAATGTAACTGTGGATCGTGCTTCTCTTGGTGCTACCATAATTAAAAGAGGGGTAAAACTGGACAATCTGGTTCAAGTTGCTCATAATGTAGTGATTGGTGAAAATACTGTTATTTCAGCGCAAACCGGAATTTCAGGAAGCGCTAAGATTGGCAATAATTGTATGATTGCCGGTCAAGTGGGAATTGTCGGTCATATTGAAATTTCAGATAACGTAATTTTAATTGCGCAATCCGGAGTTTCAAAAGCAATTACAAAACCCGGGCAATATTTCGGTTCACCGGCAAAAGAATTTAAAACCGCTTTAAGATTAGAAGCTCACGTTAGAAACCTACCGGAATATGCAGATAAAATAAAGCTGCTTGAAAATCAAATTAAATCTTTGCAAGAAGAAATTAAAAAGCTTTCCGAATAAATATAATTCTGCAACTCCTTAATGAACTTACTTCACGGCAAATTCATCTGTTTAATCGATACCAAATTATTGTATTTCAGAACTCATCTTGCTATTTTGGAAACCTAATTCCATATAAATTAATTTTTTGTGTTTATTAAAAACGGACTTTATAAATGTTAGAATTGCAAAGAACAATTGCTAATGAAGTTTCATTATCTGGAATAGGACTGCACACCGGTACTTCATGTACAATGACTTTTAAACCAGCTCATGAAAATTATGGGATAAGATTTGTCCGCTGTGATTTAGGCGGAAATCCTGAAATTCCTGCGATTGCTGATAATGTTGTTGATGTTTCAAGAGGAACTACTTTAGGAATTGGAGAAGCAAAAGTTCACACAGTAGAACATGTTCTTGCGGCTGTTGTTGGTCTTCAGATAGATAATATTATAATCGAATTGGATGGGATAGAGCCTCCGGTTGGCGACGGCAGTTCAATTTCGTATGTTGAACAATTACTAAAAGCTGGGTTTGTTCAACAGGAAGCACCTAAGGATTATCTTATCATCGATCAGACTGTGATGTATCATGATGAAGAAAGACAGGTTGATATTGTTGCACTTCCGCTTGACGGATATAGAGCAACCGTGATGGTCGATTATCAAAATCCGGCTTTGGGAAGTCAGCATACAGGTTTGTTTGATCTTGAAAAAGAATTTGTAAATGAGTTTGCGCCGGCTCGTACATTTTGTTTCTTAAGTGAAGTAGAACAGCTTGCAAATATTGGTTTGATCAAAGGCGGAGACATTGATAATGCAGTTGTAATAGTTGATTTAAACTCTACGCATGATGAACTTGAAAAGCTAAGAAAAAAAATTGGTATCAAAGAAAAAATATCGATCGGTAAAAATGGTATTCTAAACAACAAAGAGCTTAGATTCAGAAATGAACCGGTTAGGCATAAGCTTCTTGATTTATTAGGTGACCTTGCATTAATCGGTGCTCCAATTAAAGCTCAACTACTAGCCGCTAGACCAGGCCATAAAGCTAACGTTGAATTTGCAAAACAAATCAGAAAATTATATCAGCAGAAAAAGCTTGTAAAAAAATATCAGTTTGTAAAAAAAGAAGGAATTGTATTCGATACAAATGCAATTCAAAGAATTCTTCCTCACAGATATCCTTTTTTATTAGTTGATAAAATTATCCATCTTGAATTGGATAAAAAAGTTATTGGTGTAAAATCGGTTACAGTTAACGAACCATTTTTCCAGGGGCATTTTCCCGGGCAGCCAATTATGCCGGGAGTTTTAATCATTGAATCAATGGCACAAACAGGCGGTGTGTTACTTCTAAATTCTTTTCCTAATCCGGAAGAAAAACTTGTTTTATTTATGCAGATCAATAATGCAAAATTTAGAAAGCCTGTTTTGCCAGGAGATCAATTGTATTTGGAAATTGAAATGACAAATAAAAAGAGTAAAGTAATAATGATGTACGGCAAGGCTTACGTTAATGAAGCCCTTGTAGCCGAAGCAGAATTCATGGCTGCTATAGTTGATAGAGAAAAAAATATCGGGGAAAGCAAATAAAAAAATGAACAACATTCATCCAACTGCTATAGTAAGCAGTAAAGCAAAATTAGGCGATAACAATACAATACTTCCCTATTCTATTGTTGAAGAAAATGTTGAAATAGGAGACGACTGTATAATCGGTCCTCATGCAGTGCTTTATAAAGGAGCCAGACTTGGTAACCGTGTTAGAATAAATCAATCAGCTTCTGTTGCGCATACACCGCAAGATTTAAAATTTAAAGATGAAGAAACTTTTTTTTTCGTAGGTGATGACACTGTTATTCATGAGTTTGTTACGCTTCATCGCGGTACTAAAGATACTGGATTTTCAAAAGTCGGCAGCAACTGCCTTATAATGGCCTACTCACATGTTGCTCATGATTGTGTGGTTGGTAATAATTGTATTATCGCAAACGCAGTTCAGATTGCAGGTCATGTTGAAATTGAAGATTATGTAGTAATTGGCGGCTTAGTTGGAATTCATCAATTTTGTAAAGTTGGGCAGCACACAATGATTGGAGCCGAAGCTAAAATTGTTCAGGATGTCCCTCCTTTTATTGTTGCAGCAAAGGAACCGCTTAGATTCGAAGGACTGAATGTAATCGGACTTCGTAGAAGAGGTTTTGCTTCGGAAGATATTTTGATTATGAAAAAAGCTTACAGCTATATTTATAGCAAATCGTTAAATGTTAGTCAAGCAAAAGAAAAAGTTGCAAATGAGTTAGGCGATAATAAATACGTGAAAGAGATATTAGAGTTCTTATCAAAAAGTACAAGAGGAATTGTCGGTAAATGAAATGGCATTTCATTGACACTGGTTTTAATTCCGGCAAGTTCAACATGGCTTTTGATATGGCGCTTACCAGGATTTGCAAACCTGACGAAGCGTTTCTAAGGTTTTACAGATGGGAACCGTATTGTATTTCACTTGGCGCTAATCAAAATATAAATTCAATTAATGAAGAAAAAGCTTTTAGTGATAGCATTGATATTGTTAAAAGACCGACCGGCGGCAGAGCAATCCTTCATGCTGAAGAATTAACATATTCTGTAATTATTCCTTTGGATGCGCAATCATCAGCAAAGAATATTTATCAAGAAATAAATTTTGCCCTTTCAGAAGGACTTGCAATTTATGATGATAAATTAAGGTTTGTGGAGCTTCATAATGAGCAGCCAAACTTTAGAGATTTATATAAAGAAGATAAAAGTGTTTTGTGCTTTGCAGCGCCGGCAAAGAGTGAATTAAAGTACGATGGAAGAAAACTTGTCGGCAGTGCCCAACGGAAATTGGGAAATGTTATTCTGCAGCACGGATCAATTCTTTGCGGCGAATTTCATAAAAGAATTGTTGATTATTTGGTAACTTCGCCGGAGAATTATTCTACTATTTACGAATTGCTTGATTCGACTGCTGATATTAAATCAATTACAAACAAAGAAATTAATTACGATGATTTATCCGAATCTATAGTTGAGGGATTTGAATCATATTATAAAATGAAATTTGAGACAATAAATAAAGAAGAAAAAATTTTCGATACGAATTTTGCTGAGTAAAATTGTTTTCCAGTTTTACAAATTGTGAATACAATTAAAACATTGAAACATTTCCGCAACCAAATAGTTGAGAACATTATGAGCACGGAAAAAGAAATTAAAAGAGTAACAACAAAAACTTTAGCCTTTCTAAAAAAGAAAGGAATAAAAATTTCCGTTTTAACCGCGTATGATTTTATTACTGCAAATATTCTTGATCAAGCGGGAATCGAAATAATTTTGGTAGGTGATTCGCTAGGCAATGTTTTCCAGGGAAATGAAACTACACTGCCGGTTACGATGGACGAAATGATTTATCATACCAAAGCTGTAGCGAAAGGTGTTAGCAGAGCTATGGTTGTTGTTGATATGCCGTTCATGTCTTATCAATTAAGCGTTGATGAAGGTTTTAGGAATGCCGGAAGAATAATGAAAGAAACATCTGCAAGTGCTGTTAAGCTTGAAGGCGGAGTTAGGGTTGCCGAGACAATAAGGAAAATAACCGAAGCAGGCATACCGGTAATGGGTCATATTGGATTAACTCCCCAAAGTATTCATCAATTCGGCAGCTACAGAGAAAGAGGAAAAGATGAAGAAGAAGCTAGCGAAATTTTACGTGATGCAAAAGCTGTTGAAGAAGCCGGCGCATTTGCAATTGTTCTGGAAAAAATTCCCGCTTCACTTGCACAGAAAATTACAAACAGTTTGACAATTCCTACAATCGGAATAGGTGCGGGCGTTCATTGCGACGGACAAGTTCTTGTAACGCCGGATATGCTTGGACTTAATGTCGATTTCCATCCAAGGTTTGTAAGGCACTATGCAAAGCTTGCAGAAGAGATTTCCACTGCGGTAAAAAATTATATTGATGATGTGAAGAATAAAAAATTTCCTACCGAAGAAGAAAGTTACTGATGTTTAATTCACTTGATGTTTGCAGAAATTTTTAAAGGATATGAAGAGACGACTTTTTCTTGTTTCAGCATTTATATTAATTTCCGTTCAACTTAGCTTTCCCAAAATTACCTCAGATAAATATCTTAACGGCGCTTCTATTACCGGCATTACTCACTATGGTAATTCCATTTGGGTTTCAACCTACGGACAAGGTATATTCAGATATTCGTTGAGCGATGATAAATGGTATAATTATTCTACCAAAGGAAATAATATTGAGAACGATTTTTTTTATTCAATAGCTGCAAGCAAAAATTATGTTTGGGCAGGCGCAGTAGACGGCATTTATACGCTTGATATTAGGAGAGATCAATGGCGTAAAAGAAAATTTGCTCTTGGCGGAGAAATGGGAAATTGGATCCGCTCCTTATGTTATGATTCTGAACAAAATGTTTTGTGGATAGGAAGATTTCAAAATCTTACACGCCTCGATGTTTCAAGACAGCGGTACATGGATAGAATGTTAATGCAGAATAACGATGCAAAGACAAATACCATTAAAGCAATAAAGCTGGATGGCGATAGCCTTGTTTGGTTTGGTACTGAATCCGGAGTTTTCATGTACAGAAAAAAGATGAGCATGGATGAAAGAGAATCATGGCAGTTCATCAATAATAAAGACGGCGGATTTTTAGAACAAGGTGAAGCTGTCTCAATTACCGATATGCTTTTTGAGCCGTCAGCAGTGTGGTTTGGCACCGATGAATTCATTACGGTAAAAGATCCAAATTTTAATGTCGGCGGAATTTATATCTACAATAGAAAAAGTAAATGGGAAAGAATTTCTACCAATGATGGATTACCCGCTGATGGAATTTATTGTTTAGCAAGAACCGGAAATAAAATTTGGGCTGGAGTTTATTCATTCGACAAGCGCGAGAAAAAAGATTACGGCAGAGGCTTGGTGCTTATTGATAGGAATACACTAAAAGTAACTCCTGTTGATTTAAATGAAATTGATATCAGCTCATCAAAAATAACATGCCTCTATTTTGACGGCTCGAACATGTGGATTGGAACCGATAACGGATTAAGTAAAGTTGTTATCGAAAATCCGTTGGCAAGATGGACGCTCAAAAAACCGGAAGCTCCGAAGCAAGAAAATGTGAAGAAGAGAAGAGTGAGAAAGTGAATTGTTGAATTGCTTAATTGTTAAACTGTTTTGTGCTATTTAGTAATTTGACAATTAAATAAGATTCTTCTTGACAAACCTAAAATGTTTTTAGTAACTTTGTTTGAGAGAAAAATTTACCGAAAAATTAAGAGGGCTCTAAAATGTACACTCACATAAAAATAACAAACTGCAATAATTCATATATCTAACTTTAGAACTAATTGCATGATTAAATGATTAGGAAGATGACATGCAATAATAGGGGCAATTAGTTCTTTAATAACAGAGGGATCTGACTACTTACCAATTACGATTTAATTAAAACTTCAATTTTGAATGACGCTTACTTTTTGTAAGCCAATAAGACCGGACATTAAAACGGCTTTTTCTATTCTTAAAATTATAGAAATAATTTTTTAGATAACCGGATAGAAAATAAGAATGATCGAATCAAGTTTTTAAATGATTGAACCATCTTTTAGAACGGCTGGAAGGATATTTAAAATGATCGTTTAAACATTTTAAATGACTGAAATGGTTTTTAAAATGATTGGTGGAAGTTTTAAAATCATTGAAACGAACTTTAAAATGACTGATCTGGATTTTAAAATCATTGATCCAGCTTTTAAAATGACCAAACTATGATTTAAAATCACTGATCCAAGATTTAAAATGACCGATCTGACTTTTAAAATCATTGATTTGATTTTTAAAATGACTGAACCGTGTTGAAAAATTACCGATTCAGGATTGAAAATGACTGATTTATGTCAATAAATCACATTTCAAATATGGGAAACTGCATTTTTAATCAGAATTAAGGGTTTTCCAA
>JAMCWE010000034.1 GCA_023475265.1 Bacteroidota bacterium | reverse complement strand
AAAGTCAGTTCCTGTATTCTGCAGATCGCTTCTATAATTTAATTCGGGATCTAATAGATATTTTGTAAGCTTAAAAACATTTCTCACAGACACGCCAGCTTGAAGTCCAGTAACGTAGCTATTGGGAATAAATTCTGACATGAGTTGTGTAAAATCATAACTTAAGCTTAACTCTCGTAAATAGAAATAATCTGCATCAGTAATGAAATTTCCATAATAATTTGGATCCATTCTTGCAAATTGATTAGCAGCATCTATATATTCTGGCGTACCCGGGGTCAATGGAGCAATATTTGGTAGTGGTGCTTTTGCCGTAAGACCGAGTTTGGCTTTTAATTCTAAGTATGGAATATAGCCATCTGCAGTAACTGCTCGACGAGTTGTATAACTGAATACTTTATTGTTTAAACCCCACTCAGCTAATCCGTAAAGCGTAAAATTCTTTAAGAAACGGAAATTGATTGTAATAGATCCGCTGTGATCTGGGAAAGGACTTCCAAGATCTAATTGAGTATCAGAAACTTTTGAGCCTTTATATTTACCATTTGCATCAAAAGTAGCGCCTAATACTTTGTAATCATAAAACTCATACTTTGGTAATCCGACTTTAAGAACAGTTTCTCTTCCCGCCTGGATCAAACTAGCACCGCCCAAATCATTCACAATATTTTTCTGGTAATTCCATATGAGAGATAAAGAGAGAGCGTAATCAGTTTCTTTTATCGCATCGATCTGCAACAGTGTCTCAAAACCATGATTACTAACAGAACCTAAATTGTAAGGGAAAGTATAATCTCCAAGCCCGGTTGAAGGCGCAAAGCTACTTCGTATTATTGATTTCTCAGCGTTTTGTTTGTAGTAAGTAAATTCTAAAGAAATCATATCGAACATTTGAACATCGAGACCAAGTTCATACTCTTTTATTCTCTCAGGTTCTATAGCTGGATTGCCAACACCTTCGAACGCTGCACCGCCGATTCCTGTACCTCCTACAAAAGTGTGATAGTTTAGCGGTAAGCCGTCATCATTATTCGGAAGTTGACCAGATTCACCATATGTGGCTCTAACTTTTGCCATATTAATATCTGAAGGTAAGAATCCGAATTTGTCTAAACGAACAGCCAAACTTGCATGGGGATAATTTATAGAGGGACTTTCAATTCCAACTGCACTTGAATAATCTCTTCTTATTCCCAATGTCCAGAAATATGTATTGTCGTAAGAGAAAGGCAAATCCAGATAAATACCTGCTTCTCTTCTCTCTAGAAAAGAATCATCTTTTGAAGAAAGAATACTAGCGGAACCAAGGTTATACATATCTGCATTACTAAATCCTTGTACAGAAATTGAGTTGCTTGCAATTCTTGTCGTTATTATTTGAGTTCCAGCAACAGCGTTTAGGTTCAAGTTATCAACAAATAAGTCTCTGAAAGAATATTTTGCATTTAAATCGTAAGTCATCTGACGAGAGTCGCGATTATAAACCGCCCTCGTTCCAGTTGTAGTGCTAAATGCGTAGCCATAAGGCTCGATTCGATCTTGTACATAAGTATTATAATTTATACCGGCAGAGGCATTTATATCCAAACTAGCAACTGGATTCCAAGTCAAGGCACCTGAACCTAGAAATTGATTAAAAGTATGCGAATCGTTGAATGCACTTATGGTTGCCTTGTTTGCGTTTGCATATGCTGGATAAACTTCGAGAGCGTTAAAAATCCATCCAAATTGACTATCGTCATTACGAGGTCTGCGAAGATTTTGCCAAGAATAGGAAGAATTGAATTTTACAGTAAATGTTTCTGCAGGATAAACAGCAAAATTTGCGGTTACTGAATTTCTTTTCAAATAATTTTGGTCGGGAATTAATCCTGATTCAAATCGATTTTGGTAAGAAGCATAATACCTCACAATACCAGAACCACCTGTAATGTTAAGAGAATGTTCTCTAATTATTCCCGAGGTATTCAAAACGCCGTTAATTGTATCGGCATTTATAAATTCTGAAGGATATTTTTTTGCCAAGCTATTTGTGCCGTAATCAAATTGATAACCTATTGAATAATTTTTCTGAGTGTCGTTCAATCTATACTTCCCACCTTTAGTAGTTATCAATACAACACCATTAGATGCATCGGTTCCATATGTTGAAGCCGCCGCAGGTCCCTTTAAAATCTCAATATTTTCAATATCGCTGGGGTTCAATAACGAAAGAGTATTTACTGCTGAACCGCCTGCAGTAAATCGATTAAGATTCAAGTTTTCAACTCTAACTCCATCAATATAAATTAGTGGTTGTCCATTACCATTTATACCGCCTCCGCCTCGAACAAAGAAGTTCCAAGCAGACCCAACAGTGCCTGTAGAAATACTGACATTTACACCAGACACTTTTCCAGATAGTAATTGAGAGAGACCTTGATACATTTGTTTTTCAGATAACTCAGCAGCCGGGATTCTTGAAACGGAAATTTCAGCTACCCCCTTGGAAGTTTTGGAAGCTATACCGGTAACCACAACCTCTTCATTTTGGAAGACATCTTCTTCCAATGCAAAATTTTGTATGATTTCAGTTCCTTGGAGTGTGACCGATACAGTTTTCTTCTTGTAGTTAACATAAGAAGCAACTAATTCTGCTTTCTGTCCTTTCGCTAGACTGATCGGAACATCAAAGGAATAATTTCCGTCTAAATCCGTTGCGGCGCCAATATTAGATGGCTTTAGTACAACGCTTGCGCCAAGTAATGGTTCCTTGGTTCTGCTATCTGTAACCTTGCCCTTAACTCTAAATGTTCCTTCGGCCGATATCAGGCTAGGTAGAATCATCAAGAAGAGAAATAGTATTAGTAGTTTTTTCATCCCTTTCTCCGTTGTTTATTAATGAGTTAGTTAAGAAGACAAAGACTAACCTTTTTCCAAAAATCATTAAGATCGACAATTACTTTTTCAAAGAAGTTGATTGTCCCGCTTCGAAATTTCTGATTTAGCATTTTCATTCTCATTTAAGAAATATTTTAGTGATGAAGTAACGATTTCTAATCCGATGCGTGCTGATTTTAGAAGGTTAGATGAAGGAATAAATTCTGAATCTGAGTGTACGTTTCTAAATCCGATTCCCAAATTCACAGTCGGTATTCCTAAAGCATTGAATACATTTGCATCGCTTCCACCAGTATATTTGATTGTTACTGGTACACTTCCGGTTTTCTCAATTGCATTTTTCGCAATAACGACAACATCATTGTCTTCGGCGAGATTAAAAGGATAGTACTTCCTCGTAATTAGAAATTCCAATTTTCCCCCGCCTTGTTTTGTAGTTTCCTCAAAAATAGATTGCATCAAATTAATTTGATCAAGCAACTCGGGTTCAAATAAACTTCTAATCTCACCATCTATCTCAACTTCTTCAGGAATTACATTGATCAAAGTGCCACCTTTAATAACTCCAAAATTCACAGTACACGTATTACTAATTCTTCCAACCTTCATTTTGGCGATCGCGTTGCATGCAATTGTTATAGCATTTATCCCTTGCTCGGGCTGAACTGCTGCATGAGCAGCTTTTCCTTTGATCTTTATCTTTATCTTAACTGCAGCGGGTGCTGTTGTGATTATTTTACCTGGATCTGCTGAACTATCAAATACAAATCCAATTTTAGAATTGATTTTCCCAATAGAAAGATATTTTGAACCAAACATGCCAATTTCTTCAGCTACCGTGAAAATCAGATTAATTGGTAATGTATCAATTGCATTTTCCTTAATTGTCCTAACTATTTCTAATATTATTGCTATTCCAGCTCTGTCGTCAGCTCCAAGAATAGTTGTACCATCAGAGGCGATAGTGCCATCCTCTCCTATTATAGGATTGAGCCGCAATGTTGGCTGGATAGTGTCCATATGTGAACACAAGAAGATCTCCGGTAAAATAATCAC
>JAMCWE010000183.1 GCA_023475265.1 Bacteroidota bacterium | reverse complement strand
ATGTACAAATCTACTGACAATGAACAACTTGCAAAAATAATTAAGTCGTTTAGAGATTGGGGAAGAGATTGTTATTGCTCAGGCGGGGAGAATAATACTTGCGGTAAAAGATTTGCTCAGCAGTTTGGAACTCTCCCTTACGGTTATGATCATAAGTATGTGTATTCCGAAATTGGTTATAACTTAAAGATGACTGATATGCAGGCGGCGATCGGTGCGGCACATGATAAGCTAAATTATATTGAAAGTATAATTGATCCCTTTATGAATAAAAATTAATTCTCAGTGTTTATCTATGGCTTCTCTGTGTAAAAAAATACTAACACAAAGTTTTGCAGAGGGAACACGGAGAATCACAGAGTAATTTGATATGAAAAAGATAGAAACTAAAAATATTATTGCTGCTCTTAAATATTACAAATCAAACTCAGCATTTAGTGATAGGATTCGTGAATTGGGTTTATTTGGGTCATTTGCAAGTAACACTAACTCTAGAATAAGTGATGTAGACATATTTTTAAAACTTGAACCAGCACGCATGTTTGATTTGATAGGTATTAAGGAAGATCTCGAAAAATTATTGCATAAAAAGGTGGATATTGTTGTTAGAAAGTCTATGAATCCATACCTTAAAAAGCAAATCGAAATCTACGGCATCTATGTATAATCAAGAATTGGTGAATGAAGTTCTCAATCAAATTCTAACTTCGACGGAAAGAATACTGAAAAGGATGAGATCAATTAAAACTTCGGAAGATTTCTTAAAGAATGAAAGAAACCTTGAAAAGCTTGATTCAATTTGCATGCAGCTTATTGCGCTTGGTGAAAGCATAAAAAACTTGGATAAGATCACCAAAAAGTCATTGTTAAAAAATTATCCTGAGTTCGAATGGACAAAAGCGATGGGTATGAGAGATATTTTGTCTCATCATTATTTTGATCTAAATAACGATATTGTGTTTGATGTTTGTGTTAATGAAATCCCAAAATTGAAGAAAATAGTAAAAGAAATTATCGATAAAAAATAATTCTCAGTGTTTCTCTGTGGCTTCTCTTCGGCTCTCTGTATCTCCTGGAAAAAAGAATTATTGAGCAATATGCAATTGCTGGCAGAATGGCTGGAAGAAAGAGTTGTTAATATTCCAAGCGGCTATAGGATATAAATATTTTATGTACAGCGATAAAATAAAATATTGGGTTGAAATCTCTGATGATGATTTGGAAACTGCTGAAATTTTATTAGATAAGAA
Source organism: Bacteroidota bacterium (assembly GCA_023475265.1). GTDB lineage: Bacteria > Bacteroidota > Ignavibacteria > Ignavibacteriales > Ignavibacteriaceae > FEN-1297. The sequence continues at coordinate 2,700 of JAMCWE010000183.1, read as the reverse complement.
CAGACTTTTATATTGTGGTTATCTTTTGCAGCAATCTATTGAAAAAATATTAAAAGCCTATTACCAAAAGAAAATGGATACATATCCATCCAGAACGCATAACTTAATTTATCTTTGCGAAGTTACAGAGATTATTGCAGAGTTGAACAATACTCAAGAAGATTTAATTTATTCTCTTAATCCGTTAAATTTAGAAACAAGATATCCAGAATACCGTGAGAAAATTGCAAAATCATTGACAAAAGAAAAAGTTAAAGAATTATTAGACAAGACTAAGGAGTTTCAAAAATGGATAAAACAGAAGTTATGAGAAAAGCATACGAATTTTCAATACTTGCGAAAAGTTATTTAAAATTTAGCAGCGCTGTTTTATTTGGTTCTTATGTTAACGGTAAGCCGAGAGAAGACAGCGATATTGACATTGCTTTTTTTGTCGATAATATAGGAGAGAATAAAGATTATTTTTCTTTATTAATTCAGCTTAATAAATTAACCAGAAAAGTTGACAGCCGGATTGAACCGCATATTTTTGAAGATGAAACTAAAAGCGGATTTGGTGAATTAGTTAAATTAAATGGCGAAGAAATTAAATTAGTCAGTTAAGAACTTTTGGCGTTTGATGAATAAACTAGATATGTACGAAAACTGCAACTCCGGTAATTTGGAAAATGCTAATAGGCTGGAAGAAAGAGTTGTTAATATCCCTTCTGGTTTTAGAATATAAACATGGGAAAAATAATTGTTATCGGCGGCGGAGGACATGCTAAAGTATTAATTAGCGTTATCAAAAAAAGTTTGCAATTTGAATTAGCCGGGTATGTCGATATTAATGACCAAGGCGAAATACTAGGCGTGAAATATTTGGGCAATGATTCTAAATTAGATGAAATTTTTTCTAAAGGCGTTATGAATGCAGCTATAGGTATAGGACAAATAAATGTTACACAAAAAAGAATTAATGTTGTAGAGAATATGAAGAATATCGGTTTCACTTTTCCACCAATTATTTCTATAGATGCAACTGTAAATGAAGATGTTTTGATTGGTGAAGGGACACAGATTCTTGACGGCGCAGTTATCAATAGCGGTACAAGAATTGGCAGGTTTAGCATTATTAATACTAAAGCAACTGTTGAACATGATTGTAAAGTTGGAAGCTTTTGCCACATTGCTACCGGTGCAGTTTTAAGCGGGGGTGTTGAAGTTGATGATTTTTCTATGATAGGTTCTAATGCAGTGATTGTCCAGTATAAAAAAATAACTTCAAATTGTATGATCGGAGCCGGAGCCGTTGTTACAAAGGATATTACCGCAGAAGGTGTCTATGTTGGCAACCCGGCAAGGCAAACGAAATGATAAAAACATTCATCATTGCAGAAGCCGGTGTAAACCATAACGGCTCAATCGAATTAGCTTTCAAATTAATTGATACAGCCAAAGAAGCCGGCGCTGATGCGGTAAAATTCCAATCATTCAAAGCAGCAAGCCTTGTTTCCAAGAAAGCTGAAAAAGCAGAATATCAGAAAAGAACTACTGATTCTAATGAATCACAATATGAAATGATCAAACGGCTGGAACTGAGTTATGATGACCACATTAAGTTAATTGAGTATTGTAAAAGCAAGAATATTATTTTCCTTTCATCCCCTTTTGATTTGGATAGTATTGATTTATTGAATAATCTCGGATTGGACACTTTTAAAATACCATCCGGGGAGATAATAAATCTGCCCTATTTGAAAAAGATAGGTACGCTGAATAAAAATGCAATTCTTTCAACAGGTATGGCAGATCTAGGTGAGATTGAAGATGCATTGGATATCCTCATAGAAAGCGGAACTAAAAAAGAAAACATAACGGTACTTCATTGCAATACAGAATATCCTACACCTTTTGAAGATGTAAACTTAAAAGCAATGTTAACAATTAAAAATGCTTTCGATGTTAAGGTTGGTTATTCTGATCATACGCTGGGAATAGAAGTTCCTATTGCAGCAGTAGCTTTAGGCGCTGGAGTTATAGAAAAACATTTTACGCTTGATAAAAAGATGGAAGGTCCCGATCATAAAGCTTCGCTCGAACCAAATGAATTAAAACTAATGGTTGAAGCAATTAGAAATATTGAAGAAGCATTAGGAAATGGAATAAAGAAACCGCCAAAATCAGAAATAATAAATATTAATATCGTAAGGAAGAGCATTGTTGCAAAAAAAACTATTCGTAAGGGAGAAATATTAACTGAGGAAAATCTAACTGTAAAAAGACCTGGAAACGGAATTTCTCCGATGCGATGGGATGAAATTATAGGAACAAGCGCAGGGAAAGATTATACAGAGGATGAGATCATATGAGTGCAATCATCAAATTAGAAAATATTCAAAAACTTATTTTAGAGATACGGGGTCAAAAAGTAATTGTCGACAGTGATGTTGCGGAATTATATGGAGTTGAAACTAAAAGGATTAATGAAGCAGTTAAAAATAATTCAGAAAAGTTTCCTGAAGGATACATTCTTGAATTGAGTAAAAATGAATGGGATTCTTTGAAGACGAAAATTTCGACTACAGATAAAAGAAAAAAAGTTAGTTCAACGCAGGTGGTCGAAAATTTCGACCACCTCGAAAAACTGAAATATTCTCCTTATCTGCCAAAAGCTTTTACAGAAAAAGGGCTATACATGCTGGCAACAATCCTTTACCC
>JAMCWE010000061.1 GCA_023475265.1 Bacteroidota bacterium | reverse complement strand
CGTTTACACATGATAATAAATATCATTCTTTAACCGTTACTCATACATTAAATGCTAAAACTTATTACGAATTATCACTCGGATATTTTTATACAAATCTTCGTGCTGATGCGAACGGTCAAGAATGGGATCAATATACACAGCCAAAAGATATTCCTAATTTTCCTATTCAATATTATAATTTGAATCATGATACAATCGGCGTAATTCCTGGCGATGGATTCTGGGATTACGGTAATCCATACACATGGCATGATCATTATGTTGAAGAATATTCCATTAAAGGAGATATAACAAGTTTCTTTGATGAAAGAAATAAATTTAAAGCCGGCTTTCAAACACAGTTTCAAGAAATGCAGGTAGTTGATATTTACCAACCCTGGATCGGTACTTTGGGATTGAACAATGATATTTATAAAGTTTATCCGGCGATGGGTGATTTTTACGCTCAAGATAATATAAACTTCAGCGGAATGATTTTGAATTTCGGCATGAGGCTGGATTATTGGTTCCCGGGAAAATATGTCGATGATGCGGTTAATAATCCTGATGTTGTAACAATACCGGATCAAACAAGACAGTCCTATAAGGACGATACTTTTGGATGGTTCGGGAATAGAAGATGGAAAGCACGTCTTAGTCCGCGTTTAGGAATTTCGCATCCGGTTTCGAATTACCAAACATTATTTTTCTCGTATGGTCATTTCAGCAAATGGCCAAGGCCGCAGTTTGTTTATGCAAAATTAAATCCGTTAAATGCACAATCTTCATTCCAACAGTTTGGAAATCCGGATCTAAATCCTGAAACAACCGTAGCGTATGAACTTGGATTAAAAACTCAATTTACTCCAAACGATGTTCTTACGGTTACGGCTTATTACAAAGATATATTCGATTATATAAATACACGTTCAGTTCAATTAACATCAGCCAGATTTATTACAAAGAGTTTTGTTACTTATGTTAATTCGGATTATGCTCGTTCACGTGGAGTTGAAGTAGAATTCAAGAAAAGAATTGGCGATTGGTTTAACGGTACGCTCTCAGCAACATATGCAATTGTAACCGGTAAAAGTTCTTCAGCAGATGAAGGTGCTTTAGTTCTTCAAGGCGATATAAATGAATCAGTAAGTGAAAAATATATGCCTTGGGATCGACCTTTAACAGGATCGCTAACAACAAATTTTTATGTTGGAAAAGATGAAGGTTTATTTGGGTTTGGTAAAGGGTTTCTTGATGATTTTAATCTTTACCTGAGAGTTTTCTTTGAATCCGGTAAAAGATATACTCCTGCATATTTTACCGGTTATGATAATCAAGGCCGTCCGGTATATTTAGCATCAACTACCGATCTATATACGAACATTGGAGACAATTGGTTTTGGATAGATTTGAACTTTGAGAAATATATAAAACTCGGCGGTCTTAATTTTTCTTTAATTGTAGAAGTAAATAATCTTTTAGATACACAAAATTCAGCGATAATTAATCCTGCAACCGGTAAAGCATATCAAAACGGTGATCCGGTTCCTTATTCATGGAACGATCCTAGGTATCCGGATTTGCAAGCGCCAATTTCTCCTTATCCCTTTGATCCTTCACGTTATTTAACCAGGAGAAATGTAAAATTGGGATTCAGTTTAAAGTTTTAATTATGAAAAAAATATTTATAATATTATTAATTCTAATAGCATTTTATAGTAATTCTAACGCTCAATTATTTCCGATTCTTGGCGGGCAAAGAGCTGGAATTTCTACGGCGCAATTCTTAAAGATCGGAGTTGGAAGCAGAGCTACGGCAATTGGCGATGCGTTTGTTGCTGTTGCGAACGACGTCTCAGCTTTATATTGGAATCCTGCCGGTCTTGTTCAATTCGATAACGATCAAGTTATGTTTTCGCATAATATTTGGGTTGTCGATATCAATCATGATTTTTTAGGTGCAGTTTATCATCTTGATGCTACAAATGCTTTTGGTATTGCACTCACTTCTCTTTCAATGAAAGATATGCCTGTAACAACAGAGTTTTCTCCATTCGGAAACGGAGAATATTTTGGATATGGTGATATAGCCGTCGCAATTTCTTATGCTCGTAAAATGACTGATAAATTTAGCTTTGGCGGAACTATAAGATATATTGAAGAAACTTTAGACAAGCTGAAAATGCGCGGCGTAATGATTGATCTCGGAACTTATTATTGGACTGGATTAGGCACAACCAGGTTTGCAGTTGCTGTTTCAAATTTTGGTAATCAACTTGCACCGGATGGTAAAGTTGTTCTAATTGGTAAAAGAGAAAAGTCAGATTGGCAGTCATTCTCACCGCCAACAATTTTTAGAATAGGTTTTGCTTTTGAACCTTATCAAACAGATGATAATAAAATTACAACCTCAATACAATTGAATCATCCAAATGATAACAGCGAAAATGTTTCCACCGGAGTAGAATACAACTGGAAGAATATAATTTTCTTAAGAGGCGGTTACAAATTTAACGTTGACGAACAGAATTATACTTTTGGAATGGGTGTAAATATTCCGATTAGAATTGCTCAATGTACAGTTGATTATTCTTATTCTAATTTTGTTCGGCTTGGTTCAGCACAAAGATTTTCAATCATTTTAGGATTTTAATGAAGCTAAAAAAATTTATCTCGATTTCATTTTTGTTGATGTTACCTTTTTTAAGCAGCTGCGGTGATAAATTTGATATAAGTCAGCTAACTCAAAACAGCGGCAATGCTAATATTGTGGGAGATACGGTTTATATTCCTTTAAATCCTGCATGGGAGGGATTTAACAAACCTCAAGCAATTATAATCGGGAGAGAGCCGTTCATTTATATCGCCGATACTTATAATGACCGAATTGTAATGATGAATCTTAACGGCAACATATTAGGAACAAGACATATAAAAAGGCCGGTTGCGTTAGCAGAAGATTATAAATTGAATCTAATTGTTTGTGCAGAATTCGATACGGTTGTAAAAGGGCAAACGCAAACCTTTGCCGCGGTTTTTAAAATAGACTTGGTAGCTTCACAACATCAAATTGGAATTGCACCTGCCACAATGTTATTACCAAGGCCGATTGATCTTAATTATCCTGATAGGCAATACACCGGCGTAGCAGTTTTTTATAATAACACTTTTTATGTTTCAAGGACCGGCCCTAATAATTCAAGTTTCATAGATCCTGATAATTCAATCTTATATTTTAGTCCTAAAGAATTATTTGGCGGTGGAGTTGGGGATACGTTGATTGGAAGAATTCCGGATATCGATCCTTTAAGTTCAGGCTTGGTGTCAGCAAATCAAATTAGTTCAATAACTTCTTTTAACAAAAAAAATATTGATATAATTCTTACATTAACCGGAAACAACAGTTTGAAAACTCAATGGCTGACTTATGTTGTTACATCTGTATCAGCAGATTACCAAGCCAGATTAACTCCTTCTGATGGCGGTGCGCTGATGACTCCAAATAGATTCGGAAAACCGGAAGGAACTTGTATTGATGATGCCGGAGATATTTTTGTTGCAGATGCTCAAAAGGATAGTGTTTTTAAATTTTCACCTTTCGGGGATGAATTACAATCGTTCGGAGGACCAGCAATTTTTAACGGTCCGTATTCTGTTGCGTATTTCGATCAGATATTATATGTGGCAGATACAGGCAACAACCGGATTCTTCGTTTTATACTTTCAACTGATTTAAGATAATGAAAAAATATTATTTCACTTTACTTCTTTATTTAATTCTAACAGTGAATTTATTTTCACAAACTATAACTTCTATTGATAGTGTTAGAATAAATGATTCAAACGGATCTCCGGTTAATGCTGGAAAAGCTTTTACAATTTCGGGAATCGTTACATCAACAAATCAATTCGGAAGCAGCGGCCCTGGATCTATTCAAGATGAAACTGCCGGAATTTCAATCTATGGCAGCGGTTAT
>JAMCWE010000084.1 GCA_023475265.1 Bacteroidota bacterium | reverse complement strand
CCTATTATTTGCATTATCAAAATCGCAGACCGGATTATATATCAGCATGGTGGAATGTGGTCGACTGGGATGAAGTTGCAAAAAGATTCTCCTCGGCGAAGTAGCTGCGGAAAGATGCGTGCTAAGAAATAAGAAGCCCCGTTTGATGGGGCTTTTTGTTGATTCAGCTAAAACGTATAATTCATTATATATAAACAATTTAATCAGAAGAACTCGAGCTATATGAATTTGCAAATTTGAGACGGTTGATTGCTCTTGCTAAAGCTGCCTCAGCTCTAATCAAATCAATCTCTTCTTTGTTCCTATTGCTAATCCTCTGTTTAGCCCTCATCAGAGCGCCCTGCGCACGGCGAACATCAATCTCTTCCTTACTTTCCAAACTATCCGCCAACACAAGGATCACATTATTTTTTACCTCGATTGTCCCGCCGCCAGTAGCAAATTCATTTGTTTCAGCTTGTTCATTTTCAAGTTTAATGCTGCCAACGTCAAATGTACTTATTAGTGGGGCGTGATTAAACAGTACCTGAAATGAACCAAGACCACCTGGAACTGTTAACGACTTGACGTTTCCAGTAAAGGCTACTTTTGTTGGAGTGATTATTTCTAATTTCAATTCTTTCATAATTATAATGTCTTGGCTTTCTCAACTGCTTCTTCAATAGTTCCTACATACATAAACGCCTGTTCCGGCAAATCGTCATGTTTGCCATCTAAGATTTCTTTGAAGCTTCTTATTGTATCTTCCAACTTAACATACTTGCCTGGGAATCCTGTAAACTGTTCAGCAACATGGAAAGGCTGACTTAAAAACCTTTGAATTCTTCTTGCACGACGAACGGTTACCTTGTCTTCTTCAGAGAGTTCATCCATTCCTAAAATATTAATGATGTCTTGAAGGTCTTTGTATGCTTGAAGAACTTCTTTCACTTTCTTTGCAACAGCGTAGTGATCATTGCCAACTATGTCGGGTTGTAGAATTCTTGAGGTTGAATCGAGAGGATCAACTGCAGGATAAATACCAAGTTCGGAAATCTGACGGCTTAGTACTGTGGTTGCGTCCAAATGTGAAAAAGCTGTTGCCGGTGCCGGATCCGTCAAGTCATCTGCTGGTACATAAATCGCCTGGACTGACGTGATAGAACCTTTATCAGTAGAAGTTATTCTTTCTTGAAGTTCCCCCATTTCAGTAGCCAAGTTTGGTTGATAACCAACCGCTGACGGCATACGACCGAGCAACGCAGATACTTCTGAACCAGCTTGTGTAAAACGGAAAATATTATCGATGAACAACAAAACATCTCTACCTTCTTCATCACGAAAGTATTCAGCAATTGTTAAACCAGTTAAACCAACTCTCAGTCTAGCTCCAGGTGGTTCATTCATCTGCCCAAAAACCAATGCAGTTTTTGGTAATACGCCAGATTCTTTCATTTCTAACCAGAGATCATTGCCTTCTCTGGTTCGTTCACCCACGCCGGCAAAAACTGAATAACCGCCGTGTTGTTTTGCAATATTATGAATGAGCTCCTGGATGATAACTGTTTTACCAACACCAGCGCCACCGAATAAACCTGTCTTGCCGCCTTTTGTATATGGTTCCAGCAAGTCAATAACTTTGATGCCGGTTTCAAACATTTCTTGTTTTGTGGTGAGGTTTTCGAACTTTGGTGAATGGCGGTGTATTGCATATCTCTGCTTTGTTTTGATTTCAGTACCCAGCCCATCAATACCATCACCAATCACATTTATCAGTCTTCCCAACGTTTCAGGCCCAACCGGAACAGAAATCGGTTCGCCGCTGTCGTATGCTTTCATTCCTCTTACAAGCCCATCTGTTGAATCCATCGCGACCGTTCTAACTCTATTTTCACCAAGATGTTGCTGAGCTTCAACAATCAAAACTTCTTCGGCACCTTCTAGACTTTTTCTTGGAATTTTAATCGAATTGTAAATTTTTGGAAGATGCCCGTCTTGAAAATCGATATCCACTACGGGTCCAATAACTTGGGCAATAAGCCCTTCATTGTTTGCCATTTTACTCCCTAGTTTCAAAATTAAGTGCGTAAAATTAAAAACAAAAGCCTTTATTTCCAAAGATTAGAGTTTATGAAAAAGAAAAAGCCCGAGAAACTTTCTCAGGCTTTTTAACTTGAATTTCTCAAAAGCTACACAGTTACTTGAAACTTTTCAGCTAACTCCATACCCTTCTCAAACGCTTGTTTATTAAGTGGAATTAAGTGATGGTATCTTTCGGGTAATACTTTTTCCAACCCTTTTAATGCACTCTCAAATTTTATTATTGGTTTCTTCTTTAAGAACGCACCAAGTATAATCATATTCATAATTTTAATATTATTCATCTTTGCTGCTTCGTTAGAAGCTTCGATTGGTAGAATATCGATGTCAGTTCTTGTTGGTAGATTAATGATTGTACTTGCTTCATAAATTAAGAGTCCGCCAGTTTTAGCAGATTTTTCAAATTTATCTAACGATGGTTGATTTAGTGCAATAACAGTATCAAACCGTGTAAGAATTGGAGAACTAATTTTTTCATCGCTTATTATTGCTATACAATTAGCAGTACCACCTCTCATTTCAGGTCCATACGAAGGCATCCAACTAACCTCTTTATCCTCCATTACTCCGCTATAACATAGTATCTGTCCCATCGAAAGCACACCTTGTCCGCCAAATCCGGCAATTACAATTTCTTCAGTCATATTAAAATCTCCTTATCAGTTAGAAGGTTTTTTTAAATCGCCAAGTGGATAAAAAGGAAGCATATTTTCTTCCAGCCATTTATTTGCTTCTAAAGGAGTCATCTTCCAATTGGAAGGACAATTGCTAACAATTTCAACAAAGCAAAGTCCTTTATTTTCTTTTTGATATTCAAAACTTTTCTTTATTGCGGATTTCGCTTTACGAACATTAACCGGCGTATTGACAGCACATCTTGTTACATAATATGTACCGGGTAAAGCAGCAACGAGGTCTGTAATTTTTAAAGGATTGCCCATAACTTTTACATCTCTTCCATATGGAGAAGTAGTAGATTTCATTCCGGGTAGAGTTGTAGGCGCCATTTGCCCTCCCGTCATACCATAGATTCCATTATTGATGAATACAATTAAAATATTTTCACCACGGTTGCATGTGTGAATTGTTTCACCGGTTCCGATAGCTGCTAAATCACCATCACCCTGATAGGAGAAAACATATTTTTCGGGAATGACCCGTTTAATACCGGTTGCAACTGCAGATGCTCTGCCATGCGCTGCTTCTGTCATATCAATATTTAAATAATTATATGCTAGAACAGAGCAGCCAACCGGTGCAACTCCCACAGTTTGATCTTGAATACCGAGTTCGGCAATAACTTCAGCAATTATACGATGTGCAACTCCATGCCCACATCCTGGACAATAATGCATTGGTGTATCAGTTAGTGTTTCAGGTCTTTCATAAACAAGGTTCTCCCTTATACAAATACTTTCTTCTTCGATCATTTTTTCAAAGTGTTTTTCTTCAGTCATTATTTTTTCGTTCATACCAATTCTCCTACAAATTCTTCTTCAAGTTTATGAAAAACTTCATCCGGTAAGGGAATAACACCTCCCATTCTTCCATAAAATTTAACCGGTTTTTTACCAAGTACAGCTAATTTTACATCTTCAAGCATTTGTCCGGCATTCATTTCTACACCCATAAATCCTTTAACATTATCAGCTAATTTATTAAGTGCTTCATATGGGAAAGGATATAAGGATATAGGTCTGAATACTCCTACTTTAATCCCTTTTTCTCTTGCTAGATGCGCTGCTTTCTGACAAATTCTTGCAACCAATCCAAATGCTACAAGTACAATATCAGCATCTTCGCAATCCGTCATTTCATATCGAATTTCGTTTTCTTCAATTTTACGATACTTAGCCTGCAAGTGTAAATTTATATCTTCCAC